>CALURS010000151.1 GCA_944323215.1 Candidatus Gastranaerophilales bacterium
ATTGGTAAACTAATCCCAGCTGGTACTGGTATGAAACAATATCAGAATATCGATTATGAACTAAAAAGCCAGTTCACAGATGAAGAACCATTAGAAACATTAGAAGACCAATTTATGGAATAAATTAAAAACAGGTAGAGATTTCTATCTGTTTTTTTGTGGCTTGAAAATGTAAGGATAAAATGATATAGTATTTCTAGAATAAAGGATAATAGGGATATGAAGAATTTATTGTATTTTGAATACAAAAAGAATTGTACGGTACTGACGGTATTGTTAAGTATCATTATTTTATTTGTAGTTGCTAACTTAGTTGTTTTTTTGCTAGTCAACAATCATCGTTTGCAAGTGTTAGTTTTGCCCTAGATCAAGTAAATTATCAAGAAGCATATAAACAGGCAGAGTACGAATATCAATCAAATCCTACTTGTGAATCCTTTTATAAATCAGTTTATTTTAAAGAGTTAGCAGATATCCAAAAATTGTATGAGGAAAGTTCTCATAAAGGGGAAGATTACATTTATTATCTTAATTATGATTTAGCAAAGATAATCGCTCAAGGATCCCAACGTATTGAATCTAATTGTAATTCATCAAACCAAGAGGTGTATCCATTTGCTGGTCAAGAAGAACGCTTACAAAAAATAAGAGAAGTTTTTAAGGGCGACTACACAAATTTCATGGAATACATGGAATTTGATCAAAACGAGAAGTTAAATGATGAGACGAAGAGAAGTTTTTATGAAGAAAATTTGAATCTATTAGAACAGTTACGCAGTCAAGAGTTACATGACTTTCAAAAAATAATGTTACCGACATTGATTTTTGCAGAACCATCTGAAACTTTTGCTGTAAGTGAAGAACAGTTCAATCAAGATATTGCCCTGATGGACCAGTTTAATAGTTATGATGCATATCTAAATTCTTTAGACGACAGTGTAGAAACTGCCCGTGAACAACGAGAAATTAAAAAATATCAATTATTGAATGCGATTGAACCATCTTCCGATGAAAGTTTTTTATATAATGAAAAAAATGTATACGGAAAATTAATGGATTATTTACCAATTTTGTTTATAATCAATACAATATTAGTAATCGGTGCTTTTGCTGCCGACACAATTGTTGATCACAAAAAAGGCAGAGATACAATTTTACTTACAAAACAGTATAGTCGTAGTAAAATCATGGCTAGCAAACTTATTTATACAGGAACGATTTTATTAATTACGACTTTCTATTTGCTAGTATCACTATTAGTTTCTATGTATTTACAGGGATATAATCCAGAATTTATCTATACATTCTATCAAAATGGTGGCATCGTAACACATAGTTTAATTGTGGTTTGGTCTATGAACGCCGTAATGTATTTTCTATTGGGACTGGTTAGTATTTCGGTTTTTTACTTGAGTGCATCTCTTAGCAAGTCAATCATTCTTTCACTGTTGTTGTCGCTTCTTGTGACAGTAATTCCTACTATTTTATCACTTCTAACAGTAAAAGTGTCACTTAATAACATTTTTTACATCGATTTAGTGTTGTTAGCGGTTTGTGTTCTACTTTTGATTTTAAGTTGTAACGTATTTCAAAGGAGTTGGTCTAAATGAGTGTATTAGAGGTAAGGGATATTCACAAGAATTATGGAAAAAAAGAAGTATTAAAAGGGGTAACATTTCAGATTGCCTCTTCTGAAATTGTCGGATTAATCGGCAAGAATGGTGCGGGGAAATCTACATTATTTAAAGTGATTACAGGTCTCTTGAAACAGAAATCAGGAACGGTCAGTATTTTGGATCAAGAAGTGTCCCTTAAAAATCGTAAAATATTTCAACAAGTTGGATGTTTAATCGAACAAGTTTCCTTATATCCGCACTTGACTGGATATGAGCATATTCAAATTGTAGCAAAATTGACGGATACCAAAATAGATGAAGATGTGGAAACACTAATTTCTACATTAAAGATGAATTCTTATATTCATAACAAGACAAAAACGTATTCACAAGGAATGAAACAGCGTTTAGGAATTTTATTAGCAGTCTTAAATAAACCCAAATTACTTCTATTAGACGAACCATTAAATGGTTTGGATCCAGAGGGAGTTTATGAAATTCGTACATTTTTATTAAATATATGTCATCAAGAAGGAATGGCATTGTTAATTTCCAGTCATATTTTGTCAGAAATGCAAATCTTCTGTGACCGCTTCCTATTCTTAAAAGATGGTGTCATTTCAAAAGACTTGAAGAAGAGTGATTTAAAGGATAGTAATTTGGAACGAGAGTTTATCGAGGACAATCAAGAATGAGAGAGTGCTGGAAATCTTTTTGTATCACTCTAAAAACGAGTAAAAAAGGTATTGGGATTAGTATTATCCTATCGTGTGTAATCCTTTGCTTTTTTTGTTTTCAAATCGTTCAGAAAAGTCAAAATCGTGATTTATTAATCACAAATGATGAGCAAAAAGTAAAAGAGCAATACGAATTATTTGTTGAAAAATACGAAACTGCTTCTAATCGAGATGAGTTTGTAAACATTAACACTTCCATTTTAAGAAATTATTATTTATTAGAACTTTCCAAAAAATATGGCATTCAGTATACAATTGATGAAAGAGCAAATGATTTAAATCGTTTGGCAAGTCAGTATATTGAAATAAATTGGGAAGCAGCAGAGAGCCCAGTTTTGATGGAAAGCACTTACGAGTTAGAACAAAAGATGTCATTATCATATTCTGATTATGTTGAGGAGAAGTTAATGGAAATTGATACTTCTATCGAGCAGTTGCAGAGTAATTTCCAAACGTCTGAAATTCAAAACGAAGTGGAAAAGTTATTAGAACAGAAAAAGGTATATGAAACATTGAAATCAGAAAGGGATTATGCTAATTTAAAAACGGTTTCAGTAAAGAAAGCCCTGTCCTTATTAGAAGAAATATATGAGTTTCCGAAGACAGAAGAAGAATTAGTCGAAAATGATACCATTCCACTTTATTATCAAAATTATCAAGGGTATTTAGAAGACTTTGCTAGTTCAAAAAAGTTGGCAGAGCAAGAATATGAAACAATACTAAAAGCTTTATTGGAAAATCAAGTGCTATCTTCAAAAGAGTTGAAAACTAGTCAATTATATACGATAAAAGATGCTTGGCAAGTAAATTATAATTACATGATTGTAATTATTTTGATGGTTTTATTGTTAGCAATACCAATCGTAAATCAAGATTATGACTCATACTTTGTAAATCAGTACTATATTCATATGAAACAAAACCATTATTTAATCGGAAAATTGGTTTTTCTGTTTTTCTGGTTATTGATATTGAGTTTGTTTGGTGTTTTAACGATTACAATCTTTGCTATGCTTTTTTGTAATAATTATTCTATTGTAGAAATTGGTGTGATTCAAAATAATATATTAGTTCATATGAACATATTTGAGTTTCTTTTACCGTGCTTATTGCAAATTTTGATTGGTTTTGCATTATTAGAATTCATCCATTGTTTTGCTATTCAAGACATAAAAAGTAGTATTCTTTGTCTAATTGTTATTTTTATTAGTGCTTTTCTTTTATATGTGCCATTTTTAATGGATTTACCAAGTATGCAAGTGTTAAAATCTTTACCATTTTCTTATTTGAATTATAATCAAAGCGTTGAAAGAAATATATTATCTCTTTCGCAAATTTGGATACAGATAGGAATTATGGTTGCAATTACTATTTTATTATACAAAATACAAAGAATGCTGACTCTAAAAAGGTGTAACAAAGATTAAAAAATATGTTTAAATTATTTTGTTCAAAACAAAGTATGTTATAATAAAGATGGTGATAGTTATGAAAGAGCGTTTACAATTAAAATTACATCGGAAAGAAAAAACGATTTCTAATAAAGGAAAAGAAATAATTGATAAGAAAACAAAAGTTTTTAACCTTGACGAAGCGGGTTGGGGACTTGGTAGCATGATTATTTTTATGTGTATTATTATCATTTTCATTATTATTGTTGCTGTTGAAATCAAACGCGTAAATGAGGAAAGAAGAGATGATAGTATTACTACGACAACCGCTGGAGAGAAAACTTCCACACCCTCTTCAATTACAGAACAAGATAATAGTAATTTTTCAAAAATTGTTGTGACTTTAAGAGATGTCGCCCGTAAATATAGCGAAGAAAATAAATTGAATTTAGTTGATGGAGAACCTTATATCGTGTCTATGTCGCGTTTAATTAATGACGGCTATATGGGCCGACCATATTACGAAAACAAAACCTGTTCTGGTTATGCAAAAGTAACAAAATATGGTAATGATTTAGAAGTAGAATCTTATGTAAAGTGTGGAACCTTTCAATCGACTGGTTACGATGCAAATTTAGATTATTAAGTATCAATTATAAATAAGCGGAATAAAATATATAAAAACACATAGCAATATGTGTTTTTTTGATAAAATTATCAAAGAAAAAATAGGATATAAAAAGTAAAAAAAAGCAAAAATCATGTTGACTTAAATAGTTGAGTTTGTTATATTAGATAAGCAACTTGAAATTCAAGTTGGAAATGATTGTCAACCAAGAAAAAAATAAAATTTTTTTCAGAAAATGTGTTGACATTGCTGGTTAAATTTGATATATTAAACAAGCAACTTGAGAAAAGATTGCAAAGATCTTTGAAAACTGAGCAAAACGTCAAAACCTTTGAAGTCAGGAAATAAGAATAAACAAACAAAAAAATAAATTTTTTGGAGAGTTTGATCCTGGCTCAGGATGAACGCTGGCGGCATGCCTAAGAC
>CALURS010000152.1 GCA_944323215.1 Candidatus Gastranaerophilales bacterium
GCAGACAGGTGTTTACATTGTAAAAATCCTCAATGCGTAAAGGGTTGTCCTGTAAATATAAATATTCCGGATTTCATAAAAGAAATTAAAGAAGGAAATTTGGATAAAGCAGGTGAAGTTATACGAGAAACTTCAATGCTGCCATCGGTATGTGGTCGAGTCTGTCCCCAAGAGCGACAATGCGAAGGAAAGTGTATTTTAGGTATAAAAGGCGAGCCTGTTGCAATAGGTGCTTTGGAACGTTATGTTGGTGATAATACTTCTGCTAAACCTGTTAAAATAGTTGAAACAGGTAAGAGGGTTGCCATTGTTGGTTCTGGTTGTGCGGGTATTACGGCAGCGGCTGATATCAGAAAAGCCGGTCATTCGGTTACTGTTTTTGAGGCTTTGCATGAGTTTGGTGGTGTTCTCAGATATGGTATCCCTCCTTTTAGACTACCAAGGACTGTTTTAGATAGAGAAATCAAAAACTTAAAAGAAATGGGCGTTGATTTTGAAAAAAATGTTATTGTAGGAAAATCAATTACGCTTGAACAACTAAAAGAAGATGGATTTGATGCGGTATTCTTATGTTCGGGTGCAGGGTTACCCAAAATGTTGAATATACCTGGGGAAAACCTTAATGGTGTATCTTCTGCAAACGAATTTTTAACAAGAGTTAATTTGATGCATGCCAATGATGAAAATACAGCAACTCCACTTCGGGTAGGAAACAGTGTTGCTGTAATTGGGGGTGGAAATGTTGCCATGGATGCAGCAAGAACGGCTGTTCGTGTTGGGTATAAATATGTTTATATTGTCTATAGAAGAACTGAAAAAGAACTGCCTGCAAGGTTAGAAGAAATTAGGCATGCAAAAGAAGAAGGCGTAATTTTTAAATTTTTGCTTGCCCCTAGTGAAATTATTGGTGAAAATGGTTATGTTAAATCAATGAAATTTGAAGTCTGTGAATTAGGTGAACCTGATGATTCAGGTCGCCGCTCTCCTGTTGGTACTGGTAAATTTATTGATTTGGATGTAGATACTGTTATAGTTGCACTAGGAACAGGTCCTAACCCCATTATACAAAAATCAGCAAAATCCGAAGGTATTGATTTTGAGGTCGATAAGAAAGGGTATTTTGTTGTTAATCCTGAAACCAGAGAAACTTCTATATCGCATGTCTATGCAGGTGGTGATGTTGCTCCTGTCGGTGCTTCTAATGCGATTAATGCTATGGGGGCAGGCAAAAAAGCCGCAAAGGCAATTAATGATTATTTAGCTACGCTATAGCCTTTGTTGGTATAAATACCCGTATACCTTCTCCGTTTGATGGATACTTAATACTATTTTGAATATGATCAGATGCTACACTTCCATTTCCTGTTGCTATTGCAACGTGTCCATGTGTTTCATTATATCCGCATACGCTTTTGCCATAAACTATTGCTGAGCCGCCAGGTAGTTTTTTTAAGTCTTCTGCACTGGTTACGGTTACTTCTGTAAAGTGGCTATCTCGTGCGAGTACATCTGCTCTTGTATATGCGTGATTATCACGCTTTACATTTATATCATTAGCTTCTAGAGCGTTATTTACATACTTTGCGCAATGTCCTTTTGTTCCGGGTGCTTTTTCAATTATTTCTTCGGCTAAGCTATGACCTAGCTTAGGGTCATACTCTACTCCTTTTTCTTTTAGTTGTTCTGCAAAGTTTTTATCATTCTTTTCTATATTTTTTAATAGTGTCTCTTTTCTATTGCTGCTGGTTTGTATTGATACGCTTGCAGTTGTTTTACTCGTTTTAGCTTTCTCACCTGTTGGTGCCGCAAACGTTAGATCCCCAAAAAATTTTGGCTGCGTGTATTCTCTGTATGTAAAAGTTTGAATATTTGATGGCGTTTCTATTTTTGGTAATTGTATTCCACTAAATATATTACCAAAATCAAAATTATTCATTACCTGTAATTGAAATTGAAAAGGATTAAATCCTGTATTAAAAAAGGAGGTTATGTATCCGAAAAATGGCAAATTCATAGGGGTAGTATTTACATAGTTTACCCCAAAATTGAATATTGGAGTTGTCACAAAAGTATTATTAGAAACAGCCGGATTGCTGTTCCAGAGGTATCCGAAATTATTCATACTTAAATTATAGTTAGTATAATTGTCGATACTCATTAATATACTTTTCTCCTTATATATATAAAGTATATAATTGCTATGTTATTGCTATAACCTAACTTAATTGTTAACTTTTGTAAATATTGATTTGAATGTTTATTTAAGCTAACTTATAAGTATGTTATCAAGATTGTTTATAAAAAATTTTATATTAATAGATGAGCTTTTATTAGAGTTTGATAAGGGCTTAAATATTATAACTGGAGAAACTGGTGCCGGAAAGAGTATTATAATAAATGCAATTGATATAGCACTGGGAGCAAAGACTTCAAAAGAACATATAAAGACGGGGAGTGATAAAGCTACAATTGAGTTAACACTTTTGAATACGGTACATAATTTAGAAGTATTTTTTGAAGAGTATGGTGTTGATAATATAGGTAATGAAGTTATTATAACTAAGGAGATTTCGCCTTCAGGAAGTCGTACAAAAGTTAATGGTTGTATGGTTAACCAAGAGGCTATTAGGTATTTAAGGGATGTCTTTATAGATATACATTCACAGCATCAAACCTATTCTTTTATGAAACCTAAAAGTCATATTTTGTTATTGGATAATTATGCTAAGTCTACTTTGCAACCATATCTTGATGAATATAAATTAGTTTGGCAAAACTATCTTAATTTGAAATCGCTGTTAGATAAGGTCAGAAATTCAAATCAGCTAACAGAGTCACAAATTGATTTTCTTAGATTTCAGGTTAGAGAAATTGAAGATGCAAATATAAAATCAATTAATGAAGATGAAGAATTAGCAAAAGAAATAGACGTTCTAGAAAATGCTGAAAAATTAAAAGAATTATCCGGTTCAATAGCGTGGGCAATAAGTAATGATGATGCTTCAATACTTGAAGGGTTAAGTCAAATTAGAAAAAATTTGTCAGCAATAGTTTCTATAGAAAGTTCTTTGTCTGAAACGGAAGAAGAATTGCTAGGCGTAATTGAAAGTGTTAAAAATATCGCTTCTACATTAAGAAATTATTCTCAAGAGTTAGATAATGATACGGAGAGATTGAATGAATTACAAGAAAGGATGTTTTTGCTTGAAAAGCTTAAGCGGAAATATGGCGGAACGTTGGAAAGCGTTTTAAATACTTTGTATGAGTCCCAAAAAGAGCTTTCGCAAATTGAGACTAGAGATTCAGATGAACAGCAGATATTAAAAGATGTAGAAGAATCACATAGCAAGCTACTTAAAATAGCCGCTGATATTACTGAAAAGAGAAGAACATATGCTGAAGTTTTATCTTGCATGATATCAGAGAAGTTGGCAGCGTTAGAACTTCCAAAAGCAAAATTCTTAATATCAGTTAAACCGACCGAACTTAGCTCAAATGGTGCTGATGAAGTTGAATTTTTAATTTCAACCAATGTATCTGAAGCTCCAAAGCCGCTTGTAAAAGTCGCATCAGGTGGTGAAGTATCTCGTGTTATGTTAGCACTAAAAGTTATTTTTGCACAGAGTGATGATATTGATACGGTTATATTTGATGAAATAGATACGGGTATTTCAGGGAAAGCGGCTCAAAGCGTCGCTGATGAAGTTAAAGAGCTTGCTAAATACAGACAGATTATTATGATCACTCACCAAGCAATTATTGCATCTCGTTCTGACAGACATTTTTATGTTGCAAAATCTCAGGAAGATTCTACAAAAGTTAGTGTAAAAGTTCTATCAGCGGAAGAAAAAATTAATGCTGTTGCTGAGCTTGCAGGTGGGGTTCTTTCAGATGTATCAATTCAATTTGCAAAAACATTAATAAAATAGCGTAATTATTTTGGTGAATGCTTTTTAAAGTAATTGGCTTATTCTTATATTAAGTTTAGAACTCTAATGTGGAGGTCAATTATGAAAAAGATATTTCTGCTAGTAGCTATAATATTTATAACCGTTAGTGGCACCGGAGCTGTTTGTTCAATAGATGATTCTGATATGGTTTGTTCAACGAGTGATTCAGCACTATTAAGAGAACCGTATAAGCCAATATATAATGATTACAGTGATAGTGCAGATTTAGGCGGTTCGCCATTTGTACGGTTAGCGCCAGTTGACAGAAGTAGCGTTGATAGAACTTTTAAAGATCATAACAGTTTACAGAATATACCTGATTATACATCAAATTGTCAGTTTGGCGTCTGTTTACCTACTAACAACTCTAGCAATAATTAGTTTATTGCATTGGAATGCCGGTTTTTACAGAGAGTTTAGATGCTATACCTAGACCTATTCCACCAAATAGGTATGTGAGCCAAGCCAGGATATAGTTTCTTTTAAGCACTCCTAACTTTATGCCTTTACCTGCTAGTGTAGTCTTTGCTGCTTTTATCCCGCGAATTGATGCGACCCCTTCCTCTATAATCGTTGGAAGGTATGCCATAAAACCTAATATACCGGCATTCTTTTCTATAAAGGTTTCCTCTCTTGAATTCTTTTTTTTCGTTAAATAATTCAAAGTAATTAATGCTGTTGGAATTACTGGTAAGTATCTTCTTGATTTTTGTAATAATTTTAAAAAAGGTTTCTTGGCATTTATTGCGTGTCCAAGTTCATGCTGTATAAGTGATGGCTTACTTGTGGGTGCTACTGCAATCTTCCT
>CALURS010000153.1 GCA_944323215.1 Candidatus Gastranaerophilales bacterium
CCCTTGAATCAATTCTCCGTACGGATTTTTGAAGGTTGCTCTTAAAGTAATTGTACCGGTTGTTTCATCAACCTTGTTATCTCTAAAATCTTGTACACCTTTTTCTCTATATAACATACCCGTAGAGAACTTGTATTCAACAACCCTGTTTTGGTTTGAACTTCCATCTACCGTATTTAATGCAACGTAATCCTTCGAACTTAAAGGGAATGTTACATACATCGGGTCTTCACTGATAATAGTTGTTAAATATCCAGCTTGGGCGTTTACATAGTTACCAACTGTCACATTAATTATACCTACACGTCCATCTACAGGAGCCTTAACCTGCGTGTAACTATAATTTCTTATTGCATCTCTATATGCACCCTCATTTAATGAGACCTGTGCTCTATAAGCATCTCTTTGCGCCAGCATATTATCATAATCAGATTTTGCTACATAATCCTTTGATACCAAATCCTTATATCGCGCTAACTGCTTTTCATAATATTCAAGTTGAGCTCTAGAATTATCCAAACTGCCCTTTGCCTGTTGAACTGCCAATTTATATTCTAAAGGCTCAATTTCAAATAATAATTGTCCGGCCTTTACGAAATCACCTTCTTTAAAATAACTCTTTGTCAAATACCCGCTTATTCTTGCCGTTACCTCTACACGATATTTAGCACTTACCCTCGCAGGTGCCTCAAATGAATATACAACCGGTTCCTCTTTTACCTCTTGAACAGTAACCAGTGGCGCGGACATTCCAGCTCGCCCCTTGCCGCCCGACTTCGTTGATGTTGCACTATATATAGCCCGCGCAGCAATTAAGCCTACCATTATCAATAGTATCAGTATTATTTTATGTTTCATATTGCCTCACCTTGACTTAGATTAAGACAGCTCCCTTTTGCCTCTCCTCTGTCCTCGTCTGTCAATTTTTTATTTCGATGTTCTAGCTTATACTTTATATGTGGAAGTTTCCACTCAATGATACCACTAAAGAATTTCGATGTCAATTAGCAGAAGTCGAATAAAAGAGTGATTTTTTTATTGATTTTTTATCTATATATCAATAAATACTCCATGTAATTTTTCGTTTTCTAAATTTTCTATTTTTATTGGCTGAATTGTATTAAATAAATCGAGCTTTTGGTAAGGCATATACACTGTCAAATAATTTGGGGTAACGCCTTTATACATGCCGGTCTTTTTATCTAGACGTTTTTCAATTAAAACTGTTGTACAAGTATTTACATTGACACTTACAAATTTTTCAAACTTTTCTTTTGATAACTTTTTAACTAAATCAGCTCTTAAATTTTTTATATTTAGCGGAACTTGCTCAGGCATACTAGCAGCAACAGTTCCTTCTCTAACCGAGTAAGGAAATGTATGTATTTGAGTTAACCCTGATTTTTTAAGATTGTTTAGTGTAATTTCAAAATCCTCATCGGTTTCACCAGGGAAACCGGTAATAATATCAGATCCTAAAAACGGATTTTTCCATCTTGAATTTATATCATCAATTTGTGCTAAATAATCTTCCACTTTATAAAACCTGTTCATTGCTCTTAACGTTTTATCACAAGCCGACTGTAAGGATAAATGAAAATGAGGACAAAATTTTGAAGAACTTTGCAAAAAATCAAGTAATTCAGAACTTATTTCCGAAGGATTAAGAGAGCCTAATCTATATCTGGGAATTTGTGTTTTCTCAATTTCTTTAAGCAAATCCAATAAAGATAATCCTAAGTCTTTACCCCACTGCCCTATATGAATACCTGTTAAAACAACTTCTTTATATCCATGCTCTACATAGTTACTTATTTGCTCAGTTAAAAATTTAATATCTGCACTTCTGCTTTTTCCCCTTGCAAAAGGAATTATACAATACGCACATCTGCTATTACAGCCATCTTGTATTTTTAGTCCTATCCTCGTCTTATAGATATCGTTTAGTGCAACCGGAGTGAAATCTGTTTTTTGCATTAAATCCATTACATTAGATGTCTTTATTGTGTTCAAATAGTCCGATATCTTAAGTTTTTCATCATTTCCAACAACAATATCTACATAATCTAACGACAGTAAATCTTCTTTTTTAATTTGTGCAACACAGCCTGTTATAACATTTATAATATCGGGGTTTTCGTGTTTTGCATTTCTTAACAAATACAGAGCCTCATTATCACTTTTATGAGTAACTGTACAAGAATTAAGAATAAAAAAATTAGCTTCACTAATTGAATCAACCTGAAAGTAACCGTTAGAAATAAGATTTTCTATAATTATGCCACCCTCGAACTGGTTAGCTTTACACCCCATTGTTTTTATAAAAAACTTCCCGCTCATAAAAACCTTTTATTTAAACCCGACCATACATATCTTCATAACGGATTATATCATCTTCAATAAGCGGATCACCTAACTGAACTTCAACAACCTGAATTGGTTCGTTATAAGGATTTTGTAATGAGTGGATTGCCTTTAGCGGAATATCAATACTGTTTCCCGGACTTAGAATATAATCTTTCCCTTCTAAAACAACTTTAGCCGTACCTCTTAAAACAACCCAATGCTCACTTCTAAAATTATGTGACTGAACAGAAAGCTTTTGTCCAGGATTAACCTGAATCATTTTTGTCAGAAAGCCTTCGCCTTGAGTCAATACTGTATAAAATCCCCAAGGTCTGAATACAGTCTTGTGAACTAAATGCGTATTATCATTCTGTTGTTTTAGTATGTCATAAACTTTTTTAACATCTTGAGTTCGATCTTTTCGACACGCTAAAACAGCATCTTCTGTTTCTATTAGAACAATGTCCTCCAAACCGATTGTCGCACATAATTTTGATGAAGAATAAACTAACGAATTCTTTGATTCTATATCTATTACATGCCCCACTAATACATTTCCATTTTCATCTTTCTTTTCAGTATCATAAATTGATGACCACGAGCCTAAATCATTCCAATCACTCTCAAGTTTTACTAAAGCAATTTTATCTGATTTTTCCATAACCGCATAATCAATAGAAATATTTGGCATTAATTCAAAATCTAAATATTTTATTTCATCAGATTTAGTGAAATCAAATTTATATAGTAAAGAATATATCTCCGGAGAATTCTTTTTTAATTCTTCCATAAATACAGAAGCCTTAAACATAAAAATTCCTGAGTTCCAAAAATATTTTCCTGATTTAACATATTTTTCAGCTAACTCAAAATCTGGCTTTTCAACGAATTTATTTACTTTAACCCCTGCCCCAATCGGAACATCCGAAACATTTATATATCCATAACCGGTTTCAGGATATGACGGTTGAACGCCAAAAGTAACTAAATATCCTTTATTAGCCAACTCTTCACCTTTTTTTACAGTAGAAATAAATTTATCATTGTTTTTAATTAAATGATCGGATGGTACTACTAAAATTACATCATCTTGTCCTTTATCCAGAATATTTTTTACAGCAACAGCAATTGCAGGAGCCGTATTTCTGGAAATGGGTTCAGACAATACTCTAACGTTATTACTAAACTTTGATAACTGTGATTTTACAGAAGGAACATGCTTTACTCCTGTAAGAGCAATAATATTATTATCATCAATAATTCCAGACAATCTCTTATAGGTATTTTGTAAAAGACTGTCTTCACTTTGTAAATTTAAAAGCTGCTTAGGATATAACTCTCTTGATAGAGGCCATAAACGACTACCTGAACCACCCGCTAAAATTAATCCGTACAATTTCTACTCCTTAAACAATACTCTCTTATGTAGTCATTATAAATAAAAAAATAAAAAAATTCTACAATAAAAAAGGGCGGCGAAAATTCGCCGCCCTTTTTAAACTCTACTAAGTTACGCTTTGCTAGCACTGTATTTTTCAATAATTTCTTTTTCAATGTTAGCAGGAACTTGTTCATAGCACTTGAATTCCATAGAGAATGTACCACGACCTTGAGTATTACTTCTCAAGTCAGTAGCATAACCGAACATATTAGCAAGAGGAACAGTAGCTCTTACAATAACATTTCCGGTATTTCCCATCGGTTCTTGACCTTCAACACGACCACGTCTTCTTGAAATATCACCGATAATTGTACCAGTATATTCTTCAGGAATTTCGATTTCAACTTTCATCATCGGCTCAAGAATACAAGGAGATGCTTTCTTAGTACCTTCCTTCATAGCCATTGAACCAGCGATTTTGAACGCCATTTCAGAAGAGTCAACTTCGTGATATGAACCGTCATAAAGTTCAACTTTAACGTCAATCATTGGGAATCCAGCTAAAATACCGCCTTCAAGAGCTTCTTCCATACCCTTTCTTGCTGGTTCAATGTATTCCTTAGGAATAGCACCACCGACAATTTTATTTTCAAATACGAAGCCTTCATTTTCACCAGCAGGAGAAATTCTAACTTTAACATGTCCATATTGACCTTTACCACCTGATTGTCTGATAAACTTAGAATCTTGATCTGCCGTACCTCTAATTGTCTCTCTGTATGCAACTTGAGGCTTACCAATGTTAGCTTCAACTTTGAATTCTCTTAACATACGGTCAACGATAATATCCAAGTGAAGTTCACCCATACCGGAAATAATTGTTTGACCTGTTTCTGTATCAGATTTAACACGGAATGATGGATCTTCTTCAGCAAGTTTTTGAAGCGCAATACCCATTTTATCTTGGTCAGCTTTTGTTTTAGGTTCGATTGCA
>CALURS010000154.1 GCA_944323215.1 Candidatus Gastranaerophilales bacterium
ACCAGTATGTGAACAATTAAAATTACATCTACAACAAAATATTCCTGTTGAAACAAGACAAATAAAGTCAGAAAAAAAGGAACGGCAAGCAAAAATAGATTCTATTGTCAAAGAAATAAAATCTAAAATTGCAGAAGACTGGACAGCTAGAACGGACTCCCCAAAGTTAAACGCCCTGGCAGAAGCAATATGCGTAAAGCTAGGCATAGAATAAACCAACAATTAAATAAAAACCATGAAATCTGATTTGTCAAAACCATGTTGCTTAAACTGCGCTTTTCTATGTAAAATGCGTTATAGTCAATATTTAGAACTAAATCACGAGACGCGCAAAAAAATAGAAACAGGCGACAAACACGCCGTCAACCCATTAAAAGGAGTTTCTACAAGTGATATATGCCGTCTAGCCTGTCACAAATCGCAATTACCAACATCTAACAGGCAATATCCTTGGGCGCAGGGGGCGCTTGTCATAAAACAAGAAGAATTAAAAAATAAAAAATGTGATTTTTTCTATCCATATAATGGACATGAAGGGGTTGATTTTGATGCCATATACGCAAAACAAAACTGCGAAATAGAAAACAACAATACTTTAATAACACGAAAAAGTTTTTGGATATCTGTAGTTGCAACAATAATAACAATATTATCATTATGCGTTCAGTTATAACAGCAACAGGACATACAAACCAAGAAATTATATCTGAAACAAAATTTCTAGAGCAACGATCAAGCATAAGGTTATCAGATAAAAAGACATCTATGAAAAAATAAAAACATAATAAACATATACTCAGCATGCCACCATCCCAATCCAGTTGACCTAACTACGATGGCTGTTATTATGTTATCTGTATGCTATTTCGATGATTCTCGGATACAATTGACGTAGATAAATGTTTTTTATCTTGTGATTTTAATCAATTTTTTATAGCATAATGCTTAACTAATTGAGTTAAGCTAAACTTAAGGTGAAAATTGTGTCTCATTCTGATTCTAAATTTTTTACCAATGAACCCGGTGCCACCCTGTATGATCGATTTGAAAAGGCCCTAGCTCACACTAAGTATTTTGACATACTGGTCGGATATTTTCGTGCCTCTGGCTTTTATCGTTTAAGAGAAGCTTTTGAGGATGTCGAAAAAGTAAGAATTCTAATAGGACTGAACGTAGATAAGAATAGCTATGATGCTATAAGACAGGCAAATTCTGTCTGCCACATTAGAACTTATGACGATCTGCAAAATGAGACCGAAAATGCAACCGTCATGGATGTTCAGGGTGCGGAAGACGAAAAGGACGTAGAACATGGTATACTCAAGTTTGTAGAGATGCTAAAGTCAGGCAAGATTGAAATCAGGGCTCACAGGGATCAGAACATTCACGCAAAAGTCTATATAATGCGGCATGGTGAAAAAGAGCTAGATTATGGTCGTGTTATAACAGGGTCAAGTAATTTCTCAGAACAAGGGCTCATTGCGCAACGTGAATTTAATGTTGAATTAAAAGACAAGCCGGATGTTGATTTTGCATTGAAACAGTTCGAAAGACTATGGGAAGAAGGAGAAGATGTAACCGAAACATACATTGACACAATAATGAATAAAAGTGCAATTACACCGGGTATAAGTCCGTATGATTTGTATATCAAGTTCCTATATGAATATTTTAAAGAGGAAATAGATGACGACTTGCGGAAAGTTGATATCCATTTACCAAAGGGTTTTATGGAATTGGCATATCAAACAGATGCAGTAAAGAACGCAAAAAGAATTCTAGAGAAATACAACGGTGTTTTTCTGGCTGATGTCGTTGGTTTAGGCAAAACTTTTATTACGGCTATGCTGCTGCAAGTGTTAGATGATGGTCAAAAACTGGTTCTGTGTCCACCCAATCTTGTAGATTACTGGAAAGAAACTCTTATGGACTTTGATGTTGCTGCAGAAGTCCAATCACAATATCAAATTGATGATAAGGACCCTAAAAAATATGATAAGTATAAATATGTTGTAATAGATGAAGTACATCGTTTTAGAAATGACCGTGGGACAAACTACGGAAAATTAAGAGATCTGGTTTGCAAAGGCAAAAAGTTGATCCTAGTTTCGGCAACACCATTTAATAATACAATTATTGACATCAGGAATCTGTTAAATTTATTCATGGACCTTAACCACTCACCGTTTCATGGGGTTGAAAATTTGAATATGTTGTTTGACAGTACAGAAAAAGAAATCAAATCATTAGAAAAAAACTTCGGACGGGGGTCTAAAGAATATAAGGCTGGCATAAAAGTAGCAACGGATAGGATCCGTGAAAACATTCTAAGACCCTTGATGATCAGAAGAACTAGAACAGAAATCAAAGAGATATACAAGGAAGACATAAAAAAACAGAATTTAAAGTTTCCTACTGTAAAGCCACCAGTTGAGTTAACATATGAGTTTACCGATGAACTAGAAAAAGCATTCTCTAAAACTGTAGAGCTCTTAAAACAAGAAAAGAGTCAAGAGAACAGCAAATTTAAATATGCTCGGTACATGCCTTTGTTGTACTTGAAGAATCCTGTTGATGATAAGGTTCAAACACAGCAGAGAAATATTGGATATTTTATGAAAATGCTGTTAGTTAAACGCTTAGAGAGTAGTCAATTCGCCTTTAAGCAAACACTTCAAAGATTTGTAGATTCATACAATAAATTTATTGAGATGTATGAAAATGGTACAATTTATCTTGGGAAAAACGATATATTTAAATATCTAGAATCTGACGATACGAGTGTTATAGAAAAGTGGCTAGATGAGGGGAAGCTTGATAAATACTCTTCAAAGGAATTTAGGAAAGACTTCATTATTGACCTACAAAGCGATTTAGACATCCTTATACAACTGCAGGAAATATGGAACAACATATCCACAGATCCAAAACTGGAAAGCCTTGTGTTAGCCTTGAAAAGGAATGATTTGAAGAAAAAAAAAGTAATTATTTTTACTGAGGCTAAGGATACAGCGGATTACTTATTCAAGCAACTTACAGAATCAAAACTGTTTGCCAAAAATACTATCTTTGAGATGTCAGGCTCTGGGGGCAAAAGATACGATAATGTTTGGTCCTCAAAACCTACAGAATATACGGATCTGTCCAAAGCAAAGCGTGAAATAGAATATGACTTTAATCCAAAAGAATATAAACCAAAAGACATAGAGCTTAGCATACTAATCACAACGGACGTATTATCCGAGGGGGTAAACTTACATAAGTCCAATATAATTATGAACTATGATCTGCCATGGAATCCGACCAGAGTTATGCAGCGAGTAGGACGTGTAAATCGTATCGGAACAGCACATGACGAAGTTTATACATTTAATTTCTTCCCGACAAGCACCAGTGATGCACACTTGGGTTTGAAAGATAATATCATGTCAAAATTATCTATGTTTACAAATCTGTTGGGAGATGACAACCCCTTACTTGAGGCAAACGAGCATGTAGAACAGCATAATTTGGCTCAAACTTTATATGAAAACGCAACCAAGCCAACAGATACTGCAGAGAATGAAGAGTTCGGATTCGTTAACAAGTATCTTCAATTGTTAAGAGACATTCGAGACAAACAACCGGTTCTATACAAACGTATTAAATTGATGCCTAAAAAGGTTCGAGCCGGAGTCAAAACAGATGAGTCAACATCTGTATTAACATTCTTTAGGAAGGGTTCTTGGACCGATTTTGTTATATCGGGGAAAGGTTCACATGTATTTGGTCCAACATTGGAAACTGCAAATAGTGTAAATTTTTTTGACGGTGTTCCAGCAAGAAGGCTGAGTTTGCTAGAGACGATCAAACTATTTGAATGCACCGAAGATACGAAAAGTGTTCCCCTACCTGATGTATATTTTGAATTATTGGGTAGAAACAAGCAGTACATAGCACAAAATGTGGATATGAATGAAGATGATGTAGTAAGATATAAAAAAAGCAAAAATGCAGATATGGCTGTTTCTGTGGTAAAGAGCCTATTAAAAGCAAAGCATATAGCTATTGATGATACGGAACGTGCATATCTTCAGTTAGCACAAATAAGAATCCCAATGATGTCGCCAAATCCAGTAAAAAAATTAGGCACTAAACTTCACGACATGTTGGGAGCTGCAGGACTGGCATTAAAGCAAGAAAATATAACAGAAGAAGAGAAAACACATGTTCGTAATAAGCTGTTCATAGATGTAATGGAAGAGTTAAAAAAGTATGAAATTTACTGGCGACCAGCCAAGGATGATCCTGTTCTAAATGATGTAACCAAAGTTCGTGAAATAATCTTGTCTAAGTGTTTTGTAGGAGAATAAAATGCAACATACCGATGCTGTAAGGCTTATAAGAAGAACATTTGAGTCAGCATATGATGAAACGAACTTGCGCACTCTGATTGCAGAGCTATTCCATAAGGCAGAAAATAAGGATAAATTTTATAGCGGTGCATATATTCCAACTGCGTATAGGGATCATATATCTTCATACAAATATATATGTAAGTATATTACCCCAAACAATGACGAGTTGGCCGTTCTCGCGGTAAATTGCACTAAGGCAAAAACTCTGGAAAGTGCACGAACACTACAGAGAAATTTTGTTGCCAACTATATGAAAGAACACAACAAAGATGCGTGCTTAGTGGCCTTTTATTCCGACGAGGACAGAACTCACTGGAGATTT
>CALURS010000155.1 GCA_944323215.1 Candidatus Gastranaerophilales bacterium
TAGCAGGTGATTCCCAGTTCTTATTCATAAAAAGACTTGATTCAACCTTAAAGACAAGTGCAGGTATTTCACAAGACGGAACATTAGGTGTATCAAAGTATGATACATTTATGACCGGAAAGGTTGCAAAAGTTTATTTGAAAGATGAAGTATTGGATAATGTAAAAATTTCGAAGCCAAATAAAGCTGTAGAGGTTCAGGGTGAATTGGTACCGGGTGAACCGGTTGATTTCAAAGTAAGTCTGGATAATTTAGGTTTAAAATTCAGTCAGTTAGATCAAATTCAAAAGGCCGAAATATCAGTAACGGATTTGCAAACAAAAGAAACCGAAGATTTAACTTTTGTTAGAAATGGCGGAATTTTAACCGCAACCGTTCCTACCAAGGAAGTAAAAACGGCATTCCACTTTGATGTATTGATATTGATAGTATTATTTGGAATAACAATGTTGTTATCTCAAAAAGCGATGATGTCTATGACCAAAAACCAAGAAATGGATGAAGCACAAAAGGCAATGCAAAAGTCAATGAATACATTTATGCCAATAATGCTGATGTTTACATTCGTAATAATCCCGATACCGGCAGGTGTGTTATTATATCTGATTTCAAGTAACGTGTTCCAAGTTGTACAAACAGTTATGATAAACAAACAGCTGGAGCTTGAGGATACAAAGAAGTCAGAAGTTGTTGACGATGATGACTTAAAGAATGCAAAGAAAATTCAGGCAAAAGAATAATGTTAGTAAGCGATTTTGATTACAATTTACCGGAAGAATTGATTGCACAAGTTCCAGCTGATAAGCGGGACTTGTCGCGTATGATGGTTCTAAACAGAAGTGATAAAACAATCCATCATCATATCTTTCACGATATAGTCGATTTGATAGACAGTAATAGTGTTTTGATATTGAATAATACTCGTGTAATACCTGCAAGGTTGTATGGATACAAAAATACAGGAGCTAGAATAGAGATATTTTTATTAAAAGAAATAGAACCCCATAAGTGGGAAGCACTTGTGAAACCATCTAAGCGTGTAAAAACAGGTACTACAATAAAAATAAGTGATGAATTAGAAGTTGAAATTCTTTCACCGTGTGAGGATGATGGGAAATGGAACGTAAACCTTATTTATGAAGGGAATATTTATGATATTCTCTCGAAAGTCGGGAATGTTCCGCTTCCGCCTTACATTGAACGAAAGATGACAACAGAAGATTTTAAAAAATTGGATTACGAACGTTATCAGACAGTTTTTGCCCAAAAAGAAGGCTCTGTTGCGGCACCTACTGCGGGATTACATTTTACTAAGGAAATCTTAGAGGCATTAAAGAATAAAGGCGTTGAAATAGGATATGTTACATTAAATGTTGGCTTAGGAACATTTAGACCTGTTAAGTGTGATGTTGTTGAAGAACACAAAATGGATTCTGAAAGCTTTGAAATTACAAAAGAAACGGCAGATCTTATAAATAGAGGAAAACAGGCAGGTAAGAAGTTAATAGCCGTAGGTACAACCTCTGTGAGAACTTTAGAGACAGCTTATAAACAATTCGGAGAGATAAAAGAATGCAGCTCTGCATCGACGCTTTTTATATATCCGCCATACGAGTTTAAAGTGGTTGATAGCCTGATAACAAATTTTCACTTGCCAAAATCAACATTGTTAATGTTAGTGTCAGCTTTAGCTGGGAAAGAATTTATAATGAGTGCTTATAAAGAAGCAATAGAAAATAAATACAGATTTTACAGTTATGGTGATTGCATGTTTATAGATTAGTGAAATTTCCTGTAATTGTAAATAATATATTTTTGTACTACCATAAAACTCATAAGGACCTTAAGGAGAAAAGATGGAAGAAATATTAAGAAAGAGTGCCAAAGAGCAGTTTGAAGCAATAAAAAATAAGGAAGTGACAGCTTTAGAATTAACTGAAGCGTCTTTAAACAGAATAAAATCAATAGATGAAAAACTGGGTGCGTTTAATTCATTAACCGAAGAAACAGCAATAAGTACAGCAAAGAAAGTTGATGAAAAGGTTGCAAAAGGTGAAGAATTACCGCTTTTAGCAGGTGTTCCTCTTGCATTAAAAGATAATATGAATCTTGTTGGATCAAAGACAACCGCATCAAGTAAAATATTAGAAAATTTTGTATCCCCGTACAATGCAACAGTAACAGAAAAATTATTGAATAACCTCGTTCCTATAGTAGGTAAAGCAAATTTAGATGAATTTGCAATGGGTTCATCAAATGAAAATTCGGCATTTAAAAAGGTTCACAATCCTTGGAATTTGAATAAGGTTCCCGGAGGTTCATCAGGCGGTTCAGCAGCATCTGTTTCTTCTTGCGAAACTGCGTTAGCATTAGGGTCTGACACCGGCGGTAGTATAAGATTACCTGCAAGCTTTTGCGGTATAGTTGGTATGAAACCGACTTACGGTATTGTATCAAGATATGGTTTAATAGCCTTTGCATCATCTCTTGATCAAATTGGTCCATTTGCAAGAACAGTTGAAGATGCAGCACTTCTTTTAGAAGTGATAGCTGGACATGATAAGCATGATTCTACATCATTAGACAGACCTGTTGAAAAATATTCACAGCACCTTAATGATGATATTAAAGGTAAAAAGATAGGTGTAGTAAAAGAATTGATGGGAGAAGGACTTTCTGATGATGTAAGAAAAGCTGTTGAGGCAGCTATTGAAACTTACAAATCTTTAGGTGCAGAAATTGTTGAAATTTCATTACCGAATATCAAGTATTCAATTGGTATTTACTATATCTTGGCAACAGCAGAATGCAGTTCTAATTTGGCAAGATTTGACGGTGTAAAATACGGACATAGAACAGAGCATGCGGAAAACTTGTTAGAAATGTATTGTAAAACAAGAGCGGAAGGCTTTGGTGATGAAGTGAAACGTCGTATAATGCTGGGAACATACGCGTTAAGTTCAGGGTATTATGATGCGTATTATAAAAAAGCTCAACAAATGAGAAGATTAGTTACTGAAGATTTTGTAAAAGCTTTTAAGCAAGTTGATGTATTAGTTTCACCAACATGTCCTAACACAGCGTTTGATTTGGGCTCAAAAGCAAATGATCCTTTAGCAATGTATTTGACAGATATAGCAACAATAAGTGCAAACTTGGCAGGTATTCCGGGAATGAGTGTTCCTGCAGGATTTGACAAAGATGGAATGCCAATCGGTTTACAAATTCTTGCACCGCAGTTGGCTGAGTCAGCATTGTTTAATTTTGGATATAAGTTCGAACAAGAACACGATTATTACAAAAAGCAACCTGAGATTTAGTTATGATAAACAGATTAAAAAACAAGGTTATTGTCTCTTGTCAGGCAATGCCATCAGAGCCTTTATATAAGGAAGAGTGCATGATAGCAATGATGCAGTCTGTTGTAAAAGGCGGAGCCGGCGGTTTGAGAGTTGCCGGTATAAGAGATGTTGCAAATGCAAAGAAGCTTTTTGATGTACCTGTTATTGGTATAACAAAGCCGGAAGTTATTCCAAAGAATTATAAAGAGATAGTGTATATAACACCTACAGTAAGTGATGCACTTGCTTTAGTAAGGGCGGGAGCAGATGTAATTGCTTTTGATGGAACGCAAAGAGAAAGAAAAGATTGTACGCTTGCTGAGATAATAAAGTATATAAAAATAAATAATCGAGTAGCGATGGCAGATATTTCTACCGTTGAAGAAGGTATAAAATGCAAAGAGTTAGGTGCAGATATTTTATCAACGACATTGTCAGGTTATACCGTTGAATCTGGTGATAGAGGTGACGGACCAGATTTTGAACTTTTAGAGGCTTTAGTAAGGGCAACAGGAATGCCTGTAGTTTTGGAAGGTCGAATTTGGGAACCTGCACAAGTTAATAAAGCTTTTGAAATAGGTGCACATTGTGTTGTAATAGGTTCTGCAATAACTCGTCCACAGTTAATTACTAAAAGATTTGTTTCAAGATAAGGGATAAAAATGGAAGTTTTAGCAATAGATATTGGTGGTACAAAAATTTATTGTGCTAAGGTTAATGAACAAGGAATAATTGTAGATGAAGTTAAAAAGTATAAGACTCCTCAAAATAAACAAGAGTTTGAAATACTTTTAAGAGAAGTTATTGCAAGCTATGAAAATACAGTTATTGGAGTTGCAATTTCAACAGCAGGAGCTGTATCCAATGATAATGATAGAATTATCGGTTCTACTGGAAATATGTTTAAAGAGTACCCGACAATAGACTTTAAATCATTAACTAAATTGCCTGTATTCGTAGAAAATGATGCAAATTCTGCAGCATGGGCTGAGTATAAAATAGGTGCATCATCAAATACAACAGTTTCAGTAATGTTGACTCTTGGAACAGGAGTAGGCGGTGGAATAATAATTAATAATAGACTTTTGAAGGGTAAATCTGGTGCCGCAGGAGAAATGCATTTTAAAATGCGTATGGATAAGCATAGAAAATGTACTTGCGGAGCCTATGATTGCTTCGAAGCTTATGCCTCAGGTACAGGGTTGCGAGTTACGGCACAAGAAATGTCAGGGAAT
>CALURS010000156.1 GCA_944323215.1 Candidatus Gastranaerophilales bacterium
ATATGGTTCATATTTTAGGTAAGGATGATAAGAATGTTAAGTTTAAAGTGTTAATTGAAAAATTTTTAGAATTAACAGAGCAGGATAGAAAACGTAAGGTCGTTTGTTATCCGCTTCTAGGTGCTCAGTCAGCGTTTGTCTCTGAAATCTCAAAGTTTGGTTTTAAATTTGTTGGACAGGCTGTTTTAAGGTTCAAGTTTGGTAATTCGCAGAGCGAACGTATACTTGATAATGTTAAGCAAGTTCATCTTCCTGAACAGTATAGAATTACTTGTTGGTCGGAGGAATATCTCTCTCAAACAATAGAACTTATACTGGATAATTTTAAAGATACAGCAGATGCACTGTTTGATACTAGGTTTAGAAGTTATAGCGGTGTCGAAGATATTATTAACAAAATAGTTGAAGGTATATATGGTCAATTTTTAGATAAAAGTACAAGTGTTTTGCTTTGTGAAGATAGGGTTGTTGGAATTGTATTTGCCAATTTGACAACTCCAGAAATTGCTAATATTCCTTTAGTGGCGCTGTCTAAAAAATATAGAGGTAAAGGTTTTGCAAGACAACTTTTGTATCGTACTGTTAGATCTATATTCGATGATGCTAAATTATCTGAAAATTCTTGTAAAGAAATAAATGTAACAACCGAGACAAATAACTATCGTGCTCTAAAAATGTATAGACACGTTGGCTTTAAGGAAGATTTCTGTTATCCGCAAGCGTATTTAGAGGCATAGTAATTTATTAGTAGAAAAAGTGTTTCCAGTATTGATGAGCAAATAATGCAAAGCATAGCCCATATATGGCTCCGGCAAATACTTGTAACGGTGTATGTCCAAGAAGTTCTTTTAGTCTTCCGCCGAATTGTGCTATATCGTGTTTGTAAAAGTCTTGTATAATTTTATTTAAACATGCCGCTTGTTTTCCGGCTGCCCTTCTTACGCCTGCTGCATCATACATTACAACAAGTGCAAATCCCGTTGCTAGTGCAAAATTTATAGAAGTAAATCCCGATAATATACCTATTACAACAGCTAAAGCTACAACTCCTGCTGAGTGTGAACTTGGCATTCCTCCTGTGGTTGTAAATAATGTTAAATCAATTTCTCGTTTTGTTATTAAATGAAGAAAAAATTTAATACATTGCGCTGTAAAGGCTGAAGCTAGTCCGATTAGTAGTGCTTCCATTCCTGTTCCATATATCTTTGAGAGTATTTCTGTCACTTTTACTTCCTCGTATTCAGTCTCTTTTCTATTTTCCCAAGAAATTCGTTAAATATCTCGGAGCCGTACTTATCTATTATATCATGACATTCTTTAATTAGAACTAAACATTTATTTATTGCTTTTTCGACTCCGTATAGAGAAGTGTATGTCAGTTTTTTAGCTTGTTTGTCCTTGCCTATTGTTTTCCCCATTTCTTCAAAAGTTGAAATTTCATCCATGATGTCGTCGTATATTTGGAATGCTTCGCCAAATTTAAGAGCAAATCCGTCTAACTCTAATGTCGTATCATCGTTTGCATTAGCTATTATACAGGCTGTTTTTATTGCAAGTCTAAATAATACGGCTGTTTTATGGATATGAATATAAGCAAGAGTTTCTTCTTTATTTTTTTCAAATTGCTGCTTTTCACTTTCTATATCAACGATTTGACCTCCGATTAGTCCATATACACCTGCGGCTTTAGTGTATTCGTGTATAATCTTAAGTATTTGTTCAGAAGTAAGATCTGTGGATTTTTCAATTATTGTTTGAGGTGCATAAGTCAGAAGTGCATCTCCTGCAAGAACAGCTGCGGCTTCACCATATACTTTGTGGTTTGAAAGTTGGCCTCGTCTATAGTCATCATTGTCCATGCAAGGTAAATCATCGTGAATCAAGCTTTGGACGTGTAGCATTTCTATTGCACAAGCTGTTGGGAGTGCTGTTTCTATTTTCCCGCCCAGCATTCGTAATGTTTCTAAACACATTATGGGACGGAGACGTTTACCTTTTAGTGATAGAGTATATTTCATCGATTCAAATATTGTTTTTGGATATTTGATTTCTAAGTACTCGTCAAGTTTCTTATTTACTAAATTAATCAGTTCTTCCATCATTGTTAAGTTCCTTATATAAATTTTGTTTTTGCGTTTTTCTTGATGTGTTTCTGCTTTTGGCACTTATTTTTGCGACAGTTTTATGCCCTTGTTTTTTTTCTTTATCTTCTACCTTATTTCCTTCATATTTGATTTTGTTTTTATATACTTTTGCTTCTTCAACAAATTCAAGATAACTGGAGTAACGTGTTTCATCAATTTTATCAAGGTGCTTCAGTACATTGCATCCGTCTTCTGAAATGTGTAAGCAGTCAGGGTATTTACAATTTTCTCTATATTCCCTCATTTCTTTAAATAGCAAATCCACGTCTTGTGGAAGAAGAAATTCAAATTTTAGATTTGAAAATCCAGGGGTGTCTATGATTCTATATTTATTATTAATGTCTATTATTTCACAATGCCGAGTAGTATGTGTTCCCTTATGCGTTTTATTACTTACTTCTTTAGTTCTTAATGATAAATTGGGATTAATTGCATTTATGAGACTTGATTTCCCAACCCCTGAGCTTCCGCAAAGAACGGAGGTCTTATTGTTAAGTATTTCTATTAAGTTAGAAATCCCATCTTTTTCTGTTGCTGATGTGAATATTATTTTATACCCGAGATTTTCATAAATAGATTTGATTTGTACTATTAATTCATCATTTGAAATTAAGTCATCTTTATTAAAGCAGAGTATCGGCTCAATCTTATAGTATTCAGAAAATGCTATATACCTGTTTAATTGGTTAAAGTTTAAGTCGGGATTTTTAAGGGCGGAAACTATTATTACTTGATCTACATTTGCAACTGAAGGTCGTGGAATATAATTTTTCCTTGGAAATATTTTGGTGATTGCGTTATTTTCTACTTCTACATAATCACCAACTAATGGCTTTTTCCCTTGCTTTTTTAATATTTCTCTCAGCTTACATTCTTGCAGAGCATTATTTGCCCATACATAATAGAAATCAGAATGTATTTTGAATATTTGACCGCTTTGCATAGGTCTATTTTACTTCAATAATATAAATTTAGCTATAGGACTTATTCTTCTTCCTCTTTTTCTATTTCCCACTTCTTAACATCAAATTTTAAATCTGTTACTTTGATTTTAAGAGTTTTCATATAAGGTTCGAGTTTGGTAAGTAGCATTGCTTTGCAAAGTGTTAATTCCTGAGCAACAATTGAATTTTCACAGGCAATTATCATTAAGCCCCTTCCACCCATTCCCCAAGGCCTCGATTTCTCTTTATACTTTGGCAAAACAATCTTTTTCCAAAAGGTATATAAGTTTGAACGAGTCACAGCTTTTTTGATTTCTTTATTATCAAGCATTGCTGTGATTATTTCGTCTGCGGAGTCAAAATTTGTATATAATATTTTTTTCATTTTACCTTTTTGTGATAATATAGACTAATATGAATAAGATTAACTTTGATGATATCATAAAAAAATCGTCTAAGATACTTATAACTTCTCATATAAACCCAGATGGTGATACTTTGGGTGCTATGTGTGCACTTTATTCCGGAATTTATGAGAATTTCAAAAAGCAAGCTGATATGTTTATATCATCAAAAGTCCCTTATACATATAGAGATTTACCATTTGTGAATTTGGCAAAGTCTTCTTATGATAAGTCTTTAGTATATGATTTGGTTATAAGCGTTGATGTCGCTGCAAAAGACAGAATGGGTGAGTCTATAGAGCTTTTTGACAAGGCAAAAATGACTTTGAATATTGATCACCATAAGACGAATCCTTTGTATGGAAAGGAGAATTTGGTTGATCCTTCTGCTGCGTCTGCTGGCATGATTTTATATAAGTATTTTAAAGAGAATAACTGGAAAATTAACTTACAGATCGCGGAGTGCCTTTATGTTTCGATATTAACCGATACCGGTGGATTTAGATATGAAAATACATCAGCAGAAGTTTTGAGAATTGCAAGTGAACTTGTTGAATTAGGGGTTAATCCTAATAAAATTTTTAAATCTGTTTATGAAACAAAAACTAAGGACAATGTTATGTTTCAAGCTGATATTGTTAGCAAAGCTAAGTTCTGTAATAATGATAAAATTGCTTATGCTGTTGTATATAAAAAGGATTTGGAAAAGTATGTTTCAACAGAAGATTTTACTGAAGGTTTGGTTGAAAGGCTCCGAGCGATAGATAGCGTAGAAGTGGCATTTTTAGTAAAAGAAATCGATTCAAAATCTTGCAAAATCTCAATGAGATCTAAAAATATTGATGTGGCAGAAGTTTGTGCTACCTTTGACGGGGGGGGACATACTTTTGCTGCCGGTTGCGTGATAAAATCTTCTGTTAGTTTGGCTATTAAAAAGATTGTAAATTTGCTTAATGAGAGAGTATGAAAAAGTATTTAAAAGTTATAAAAAGTATTATTAAATCTGTTATTGATAATGATTTCTCCGGCATGGCTGCTGAGATGGGATTTATGCTTATTATTGGTATA
>CALURS010000157.1 GCA_944323215.1 Candidatus Gastranaerophilales bacterium
ATGCCCGCCAAAATCGCAGGCGCTCTGATTTCAATCGTCGCCGTTTCAAAACTTTCAAAACCCGTTGATTTTCTGGCAGATAAATTATTTAACCATGTTGTTGACCCGCTTATCGGTATAGATAAAAAAGATAATAATGAATAATGCAAGGCAATTCATGGTTTTGCTATGCCATATTTACAAATTCTTGAATTTTTGTCTTTGTATTCCAGCCGCCTACAACAAGTTCTTTATGCTTACTTATGCCAGTGTATGATAAACTTGTATCTTCGTAGCGTTTGAAAGCAAATACGGCAGAGTTCATTATTTGTTCGTTAAAAATACCGATACTTACAAGAAGTTCAAAATCAGGAATGGTTAAGCCCGTTACTTTTTTAAATAACTCCGGTTCAAGCTGCTTTATAACATCCATAAGAGTTTGTTCTCTGTAGTCTGTTAAGTACATAAATACAGGGATTCGGGTTGCAAATTTAAGAAGTTTTTCCTGAATTTCCTTACGCTTTGATTTAATCTCTTTTTCCCGTTCGGTAAGTTCTTTCTTTTCCTGTTTAGAAAGTGATTCTTTTTTCTCTTGTTTGGCTTTTTTAAGTGCCTCTGATTTATTTACAAGTGTTGACAGTTCTTTATTCAGGTTCCTGAATCCTTCAATGCGTGATAGGGCTTCCATCGCTTTTTCGCTTTCCAATAATTTTGTTAAAGTCGGGTTATCAACATTAACTAGCAATGCACTTTCCCATCTTCGTGCAAGCATTGAAGAACCCGTACCCGCAACAACAAGGTCAAGAAGCTCGTTTGCATTTATTATATCCATATGAGAACCGTCATAACAGAGCACGGGCAAGAAACTTATAAATTCTTCCACCTTTTGTTCCGGTGTTTCTTTCGTGTTAAAGTTCAATCGGGCACTATAATCTGCAATTTGTTTCAATGCCCTGTCAGGTGCGAAATCAAATACATAACAGGTTTCTTTTATGATTGCTTTTTCGTTAGGGTTTAGTCCGTCAGGGTTTTTAACCGTCCAAGGTGATTGAACTCTGAAGGCTGATTGAAAGTATGTTTCGGGGCTTGATGTATCCCTTAGCATAAATATTCCGCTCCATTCGGGAACCGTTACACCTGTTGTAAGTTTTCCGCAGGATAATGTTATAGTTTTTGTCGAAAAACCATCCTTAATTGCTTCTCTTACAGGTTTTAGGGCATCAACACCCATGCCTGCTTCAGCTCCCGCACAGACAATAATTTTGTATTCTTTATAAAACGGATGATTTTTGAGAATGTCGCCCATAGCTTTGCAGCTTGCCACAGAGGGCAAAAACCAGAATGTATGCTTTAAGGCATTTAAAAGTCTTATATCTGAATATGGCATTGGAGGTTTTTTACCAACCTTAAGTTCATCTATTGCAGTTGGCTTATATTGCCCTCTAATTAAATTCAACCAGTTTACAACTTCCCTTTCATATTTGAATTTGCAATCTCCGTTTACGTCAGATGCTGAGAAAAACTCATTTAAACTAAACTCGTCAAATTCTCCATTTAGCGCAATCTGCTTAATCTCATCAGGCATTTTATATGTCATCATAACCATTTTAGGAAGCTCAGCATAAGGATTGATTTCGTCCTGTTCATTCCAGAGGCTTTTTTCACGTTGTTCATCCGTATATGTCCAGTTGAAAATCTGGTCTTCTAAAAATTCTCCGTTATTTAAGGCTCTGAACGGAGTTCCAGAAAGATAAAGATAAGCACTTGTTGTTAACGGCATTTGTGCTTCATCATAATAGTCAAGCCCTTCTCCATCCTGCTTTGATTGTTCTTTTTTATCTTCCGCATCATAGAGGTCTTTAGCAGAATCCCTCCAAGCTCCAAAATGATATTCATCAAGGATTATGCAATCCCAGTTTATAAGGTGGATTTCTTCATTGCGAGGTTTAATACCGCCTGCATCGGTTTTTTGCAGGACATCCTGAAAACTTGCAAACCACACAAATGGTTTTGCGTGGTCGATTTCGCCATAACTTAAACCTGTTCTTGATACAAACTGCCAATCTTTAAAATCTATATGGGATTTCAAATCTTCTTCCCACGAGTTTTGAACAGCGGGTTTAAAGGTTAAGACAAGAACTTTTGTCCATCCCATTTCTTTTGCAAGCTGATAACTTGTAAAGGTTTTCCCGAATCTCATTTTAGCGTTCCATAGAAAGTGCGGAGTTTTGCCTTCTTTTTCGTAAGGGTATTTTCGGAAATATTCGCTTGTAATCTTAACTGCACGTTCCTGCTCGGGGCGCATTTTAAAATCGGCAATACGTTTGGTTATATCTGTTTTATGGTTCTTAACTGCAAAGATAGCTTCTTTAACTTCATCTAAAGTACATTCAAACCATTCAGAATTAGGAAATCTGTAATATCCTGCATGTTCTAAAACTTTATGGACATCAAAATCAGTAAAATATGTGCCGTCATTTCTTATGGCAACTTCATCCAACAAAATTTCATAAGGGTTATCAATGGGTTTATTGGTTCCGAATTGCTCGGATATTCTTTCGTAAGCGGATTTTGTCGTAAACCCGACTTTAATTAAACCGTAGCCTCTTCGGTTGTTTTCCCACGGAGTATTTTTAAACTGCGGTTCAGTGTATGCGTATATTCGAGGAATTTTGTTGCTGTTTAAGACATCTGCCATAATTAATTTACCCCTACTCCATCGGTCTTATCATTGATTCAATAAAATCAATTTCTTCCTGCGTTAGCCCGTATTTTTTATAAAGTTTTTCATCCGTCCATTCTTCGTTGAAGTTTTGAAGGGGAATTAATTGATAAAAAGCTTGTGAGGTGTGCTGGGTAATTTTTTTTAAGCCAAGTAAAAAATGAAAGAATTTGGTTTTTATGTATGAAATAGCATTCTTAGCTATTAATTCTGAAGCATAAGGGCCATTCATTATGTATGTTTCTGTAGAAATTGAATTTGGTTCGCCCAATATCGGTTTTAATATGTCAGTTTGCGAGTTGCCGGTTCCTACTGCTTCAGGTATGTATACTTTCCATTTGTTTATATATTCTATTCCACGTTTTATTTTGCTTTTTTCTATATATCCGACACATCGGTTTGCATATACTTTTACACTATTATTGAAAGGAGTATTACTGTCAAATTCTTTAAAAAATGTTCTGAAACCAAAGGTCATTGCAGGATGTACAATATTGCTAAAGGAATTTTCATTGAATGCCATAACTTTATGAAGAATACTTATAGCATTATTGTCCCTTATAAATATATTGCAATTATTTTCTAACAAATCTCGTTCTAATATTGAAGCAATCTTTTTGTTTCTATGACTTATTACAGTACATTTTCCGCGACAATCTCTGTTCCACAAAAAGTAACAAACACCACCTTTTATTTCGACACCAGGGAAGCACTCGCTTGCATCTATAAAATCATGAATTATTCTTATTCTATTATCATTAAGCATTTCATCCCTAAAACTATCTAAGCCCTTACCTCCTGAGTACCATCTTGCGGGTATAATCATTGTGATATATCGTGGATTTAATTTTTTGGCCTGTTGTATAAACAGGTGATATAGTGGTCTTGCACTTGCTTGAGCTCCTCCGTCGCTCAACTGATACGGCGGATTGCCGATTATGACATCAAATTTCATCTCCTTTAACCTCTTAAACAAGGCGGATTTTCTTTGTTCATCCGTATGGATAAAAGAGTAAGCATGTGTTTCAAGCTCCTCCCCTCTGTCATACTCGGATTTTGAAGCTCCGCACATTATGCATTTATCTTTGAACCATATATGATAGGTTCTGTTATATTCAATATTCCCTTCCGGATTGTTAAAATTCACAACGGAATATTTTCCGCTTGCATCTTTTGAACAGTAAACTGACCGCCTTGAAAGCAATGCGGTGAGTTCAGTTATAGCCAATCCAAAAAGCTGGTTTTTAAATATGTGGTCTAATCTCTTTTCTAAATCAGGGATTTTATCAGCAAGACCTTCAATTAACCTTTTTGCAATTTCTCTTAAAAAAACACCCGATTTACTGCAAGGGTCTAAAAACTTTGTATCAGGGCTTTTGAATAACTCAGGGGGCAGAGTATCCAGCATTTCATTAACCACTCTGGGCGGTGTAAAAACTTCGTCAGAAGACAGGTGAGAAATACAATCTAAAATATCAGGCTTATGTAACTCTTGCAAAAAACTCATCAGTTATCCTCCGGTAAATTTCTGTAATAAACGGCGGGATAGCTTTTGATTGGTTCAGGGATAAATACATCCTCTCCTTTGTCATTTTGCAGGGCAGCAAAAAGCGGAGTATTCATAATCTCTGCCTGTTGATTCATTTGGGCAAAAGAATACTCTTCACGTTTAATCTGATACCCAATAAGTGTCCATTGGGTAAAAATAATTTTATCAATTCCGTTAAGGCTGTCTCCCTGCAAGATATTTTTAGAGAGAACAAATTTCATTATGTTTTGAAAAGTTTCATCAGGAAGTTTTTTCAGAGATTTTTTATAACAATCACAGGCAATCTCAAACATCCGCTCCTGTGATTC
>CALURS010000158.1 GCA_944323215.1 Candidatus Gastranaerophilales bacterium
CTTCAAAAAACATTGTGCCTCTGGTATCTTCAAAGCCGCGTCTTTTTCCTGCAATTGAAAAAGACTGACAAGGAAATCCTGCACATAAGATGTCGAAGTTGGGCAATTTCTTTGTTTTGATTGTTCTGACATCATTAAAAAATAACTCCTCTTCAGTATTAAAATATGCTTTGTATAATTTGTTGGCATATTCGTCATTATCACAATAGCCGATACTTTTGAATCCAACTTTTTCAAGTCCAATTCTAAAACCACCTATTCCGGAGAATAAATCAAAGAATGTAACGCCTTTATTCAAGTCCATCACTCCTTCCCATTAACTCAGATAAAAAGAGTGCTTTTTGAATACTATCTTCGAGTTTTTTACTATGCAGGTTTTTATCGGTTAGTATTTCATAAATTTCGTCATAGTCTCCACAATTTTCTATTAAATTTATAAGTGGAGACAGCATTTGTTGTGCTTGTTTTGGCAGTTCAGATTCTTTTATAAAATCAAATAAATCTTCTATTTGTTTCTGTCCCAAAACTTCCGTTTCTATTGATTTAAATTCTTTAAAAGCAGAATCAGAAGGAATTGTTCCTATATCTAAAACTTCAAAATCTTCATCATCTAAGCCGTAGTTTTTGATGAAATAATTTTTAGTAAATTGAACTCCTGTTTCAGATAAAATTTTATCTCTTTGAGCAATAACTAAATCAACATCTTCTTTTTCGTATAGTTCAAATATTGGAACTTCTTCAGAAGCAAAATTTAATTCATATATCCATCTTATTAACTGATTTATTGTTGTTTCAACAAGTTTTTTATCCGAATCAATAATATCTTGCCTAACCCGCATATGTGTATTACTTGCAGCATAGCTACCTGTTGAACCAATTTCTGTTGTTAATGTTTGACCTAATATTGCTTTTGATATCTCTGAATTCATTTTATCAATAAGCTTTTCGTAAATTTCAGCAGAAGATGACTTATTAGCCTCTTGAATTTCCACAGAAGAATCATCGGGAATAACTGCAATTGCATCTTGAATCATCTGTTCTAGATTATCAGCAAGAGTTTCGGTTTCTTCTCTAGATGCACCTCTTGGATGTTTGCCAATCAAATGCGGCATTCCATATTTTTCTGTAAATATCACCCAAAATTTCATTCCGCCTTTTTTAAAAGTTACCGGCCAAAAAACTCTAGATAGAGTTCTTTCCCCGTAAGGATTTTCATAAGAAGGATTAGATTGTGGACATAAGAACTTACGATTAGGAAGTTCTTCTCCGAAATAATTTTCTTTAGTTCTGAACTTCAAGTGATTATTATCATCAAAACAAAACCATTCCGGCGGTTTTGCGACAACTTTTTCAGGTAGAACTTGTCCATTCTTCTCTTTCTTCCACATTATTTCTAATGGTTGAAAGCCAAATTGAGTTGCATTTAATATGTCATTAATTAATTTATGAATATCAAGTTTTTTTAATAATTCTCGTATAAATTCTGCGTTTTTATATTTATCACTGCCTCGGTTAATATCCCATTCTAAAGATAAAACACCTGCTTTTCTTGATTGGCAGCAAGCAAAGACGTGTGAATCATAAAGTAACTCTTTGTAAATTCGTATATCTTTTCCTTGTTTTCGCAAAACCATATCAGGATCAGGAAGAATATTAACTAGCGAATAAAAATTTAATGCACGTTTTCTTGTAACGATTTCATCTGTTATATTCTTCCCTAATCTTTTATCTTTTAAGATGCGTTCTTCAGTCATTACGCACCTATATTTTTCTTGAATGTAGAAAGTAAATCCAGTGGCCCAACTTTGTAGATATTGTGTAAAATATCTATTTCAAAGATTTCTTGTTTATCAACAATCAATTTTGCATATGTAACACTCATTGTGGTTTCATATTCAGCATTTTCACCAGGTTTAATATTTCCAAGAGGAAATTCTTTAAAAGTACCGATTAAAAAAGCAGTTGCAGGAACTTCGCTAACTCTTCCCAGTCCGTTATAAGTTTCAAGAGAAGCTCTAACTTGTATCATTGCAGCTAAAAAAGGATTAGAACATGTTCTTAAAACGTTAGGATATAAAGCATTCCATTTTATTTTACATTCTAATTTATCAATGCCGGCAAAAAATTCAGCAGACCCAATAAGTCCTAATGCTTTATGTTCAACCATTTTGTGCTTGATTTGTGGTAGTTGGACTTCTTCAGCCCGGCCAAGTAAATTCGAGCCATTCATATAGATATTGGCATTAGTTAATTTATTTATCTCAATTTTAGACATAAAAACTCCCATTAGGTATGTTCAAATAATCTGCAATGCTCAATCGCAGTATTTTCATAGTGCAGAAAGACTGTTTCATTCAGGAGAGAAAGAACCAAAGGACAATGATTTAAATTTTTACAAACATGACAGATATCATTTGAATATACATAAACATCTATGCGTCCAAGTGAATTAATTTCTGCTCTCATTACGCAATTAATGCTTTCAATAAATCAGTATTAATGAAAGATTCAAAAGTTATTCTTTCGGCAGGAGATGGAGGCATAAATTCCAAATCAAAAACTAAGTGTCCATTAGCAATTTCATTAGAAGGATTTTTGTCGGAATTAAAAGTACATTTGCCGTCAATTAATGCACCTCTGCCAATTAATGTTCTGACAAATTGGTTTACAACTTCACAGATAGTATCAATCAATCCTTCATCAATTGGTAAATCGATGTAATCAAGCATTGCTTGTTCAACACTCTCGTGTAATATATCAGCAGTTCTTCTAATATTAATAAAATTGATTGGTTCAGTATTAGAAGGATAAGCAGATGAACGATTACCCCAAGTTTTAAAGCCTGTGCCATAAGAATTAAAAACAGTTACTATTCCTGCCTCATTTAATAAATTAACTTCAGATGTTGGGTCATTTATCATAGAAGTAAGATTTTTTTCTGTACCAATAATCCCTTCAATATTTGTATTGGAAGGTGAATAGTGGTATCCTTTGTCAATATCTTTTGCGGCGATAACCCCTGCTAATCTTTGAGAATAAGGTTCTAATTTTATTTGTTGAGAACTATAATCATAAACTTTTAAATGAGGATAACATAATACAATTCGGTCAGAATTTATATTAAAATTAATTGTATTCTCACCTCTAGCTTTTATTGCTTCTTGAACACTTGTACCGATAGGAGCATCAACAAGACCAATTGCTCTTAGTTTCTTACAAATGATATTAATTTCATTTACTACAACTTGATCTTCACCATATACAGGTGCAATTATTGTTTTCGGATAATAGCCAAATTCAGAATAACAATCTTCAAAAACTTTGAGACCTGTTCTTTTACCGGTTAAAGCTTCAATCTTTCCAACAATATCTGATAATTCAACATCTTCAACATTTTCGTGAACACTTGGGTCAAAAACATTAATAACAATAACTATTCCTGCCCCTTGGTCAAATATAGCGTTTAATGCCTGAGGAATTGTAAATCCTGCTTCGTGTTCTCCAAAATATAATGCTGCATCTTCTTCGTTTGTTATTAAGATTGGAGTATTTATGCTTTTATATTCATCTTTTACTTTATTAATTGGTGCAGTACCTATCAATCCAATGACAGCAGTTTTTACTGTCTTGATTGTTTTTGTTCCTGTTGATACTTCAATTGTCTCAATACCATGCAGAAAATTTGCAGGCATAATATCCTCCTAATATTTTTAATAGTTTTGAATATTCTGAGTGTTTAATTTGAAATCAATTCCGTATTGCCAAATTCCACAATTTTCGGAAATAAAATAATCCTTAATTGGATATAATTTTGAACACTCATTGGGTGCGTAACCAGTTAGAAGTAACTTTATTTTATCTATGAGTTCATAAGCTCCATTATTTGAACGGAGGTTTCTTGTTACGACCGTAATTGAAAATTCTTTTGAATTTTCTTGAACAATACATCCAAGTGCCTTACTCATTGTATAATTGCCACCTTGATAATGAACTAAGAGAGCTGCAATTGGATGTAGTAAGATAAACTCTGATGGTTTATCGGGAAATCCTTGAACTAATAACTCATTAAACTCGGTCTTTAATACTTCAATAATTGAGTTTTCAATTTCTCTAATATTCATTTAATTTGCATTTACTAAATACTCGGTCTGAAGCAGTTTTATTAGTTTTGTAATCAAAATTTGAACTATTTAAATTGCTTTCTGGTTCTGTTTCTAGAGTTAAGATACCTTTTTGAATATCTTTTAGATGGTTAACAGCATTTTTGTAGTTTTCTGCAATTACTTCAGGCATTTCATTTCTCATTCTTCGAGAATACAAACGATATATAGCCAAATCCATTGCAATTACCCTTAAGAGAGGGAAACGGGTATTTAAGGGAAGAGAGTATCTGCCTCTCAAATACCCGTCAATGACTGTAGTCGCATAAATGATGGCTTCTTCTGCAACTACTCTGTCAATATCACTTTGATTCTCATCAGAAGTGAGTTGAATAAGTGTGGCTGTAGAAATTTGAGTCTCTATATTTTTAATAGTGCAGTAATAATACACTTTTAT
>CALURS010000159.1 GCA_944323215.1 Candidatus Gastranaerophilales bacterium
CTATAGTATAGATTAATTAATGTATTTTAAATATCAAAACAATTAATGTATATATAAAAACAATATATTAAATCTGATGCATAGAATAAAGAATAATTATTCATTATATTAGTTTAATATATACAAACAACATGTTATAATTGTGGTATTTATGATGAAAATTATCTTACTTAATTATCAAATTAATTAGATAAAGGAATATAATAGAACTAATATTTATAATTCGTCCACCGTCTAAAAGCTCTAAAAGTCCTTGTGTGAAACTAAGATGTCCAAAAACATTTGTATTGAATTGCCGTTTAAGTTCAGAGACCGGTATTCTTTCTATAGCACCTGCTACAACACATCCTGCACCGTTTATTAACGTATCAATTTTATCGGTTTTGTTTTTTATAAATTCCACGGCAGAAGTTATTGATTCTTCAATACACAAATCTATCAAAAACGGAATAACATTAACAGATATTTGTCTAAGTTCAGCTAAGCATTCTTTGCGCCTTACACCTGCAAATACAATATTTTCTTTGGCAAAATGCTCAACTAAAGCCTTTCCTATTCCGGAAGCGGCACCTGTAATAACGTATGTCTTATTCATTTTTACCCAATGGTCTTATTAATATTACAGAATTTAGATTTAACTGTAGAAAATCATAATGCTCAATATCTCTGTCTTTTAATAATCGATACTCTAAGGAACAATTTTTTACAGCAATAAAACTTTTGGTACTATTAAGAATGTCTGAAATAAGCCTGTTTTTCTTTCCTACTTTAGGCATGAAAACATCGCCTTTAATCTCATAGTCGTTGGTAACAATAAAAACTCTTTCAGACCAAACACCGGAAGTTAAGCTATCAATTTTATCATCTGCCATAATTGTTTCTCCTTTATGTTAGATAAGATTGGAACAACGGCAGATATAAAGCCAATGCCAATACAAGAACAATACTACCGATAACCAAAAGCATAATTGGTTCAATCATTTTAGTTAAAGTATCAATAATATCATCAAGAATTTTGTCAAGGTAATTAACAGCATTACCAAGCATTTCGCCTAAACGACCGGATTGTTCACCTGTTGCAACCATAAATAATAACATTCTTGGAACAACACCAGTCATCTTCATTGCTACAGAAACCTGTTGACCTTGTTGAACTTTAACTATAGAATCTGTTATTTTATCTCTTAACAACGAATTAGTAAGAGTAATAACACCTAAGTGCAGACAGTCAACAACAGGTATACCTGCATCATAAGATACTTGAACTACAGAAAAGAAGTTTGAAAAATTAGCGCTTAAAAGTAGATTACTAATCAAAGGTACTTTTAATGCAATTCTATCTAATAGTCTTTTTGTTGGTGTCCAGTGAGTAATTATATATAAAAATACACCTAAAGATATAAAAAATACAATTAATACCCACCAGTTTGTTTTCAAATATTCCCCTGCATTAATAAGAACACTTGTTATTAGCGGTAATTCTTTACCTTGGTTTTCAAACATTTCTTTAAATGTTGGGAAAACAAATAATAACATAATTAAAACTATAATAGTTGCTAATACAATAACGAAGCAAGGATACATCATGGTAGAAATAACTTTCCCACGGATATTAGCTTGTTTTTGCATTAATTCTTTAATTCTGCCCAGAGTTTTTTCCAATTCACCGGCTTCTTCACCAGCCTTAACCAAACCAACCATAATATAACCAAATACGTTTGGATAGCGAGCAAGCACATCTGCAAACGAAGCACCACCCATAACCTGAGTTCTTAGAACTTTTGCCGTATCACGAATTTTTTTCTTAGCTGCTTCTACTTCCATAAACATTAAGGATTCAACGGCAGGAATACCGGATTGTAATAGAATTTGTAATGTAGAAATAAATTCTATACGTTCACTAAGGCTCATTGGTACAATTTTAGCCCCTCCGCCACTTTTTTTACCGGCTGAAGATGCATCAACGATATCCATAGGAACAAGTCCCATTTTCCTTATTTTATCACGTGCTTCTTTCGCATCAGCAGCCTCAATGGTGCCTTTTACAACATCTCGACCTCTTTTTAATGCTTTATAATTATACGTTGGCATTGTTTTCTTTCCTCATACTACTCATTAGCAAAACCTAGTACACGTACATATTCGTCTACTGTAGTCTTTCCGTCCATAATGTGTTTTAAACAGGATTGACTTAGTGTTCTCATTCCTGCAGAAACTGCAGCTTCTTCAATTTCTATATCATGAGCACCTTGTGCTATTAATTTTTTTATCTCTCTGGACATCGGTAAGATTTCATATATACCTAAACGCCCTTTGTAACCCATATAACCACATTCTTCACAACCTACTGGCTTATAAAATTTCATTTTTAAAAGTTGTTTTTGTTCGTCTTCATTTATAGTAATATGTTTTACTTCTTCTTCAGTTGGGGAATAAGCTTCCTTACAATTATCGCACAACCTTCTGACAAGCCTTTGTGCAATTACACCTGTCAAGGTAGATGATACAAGATAATCTTTTGCTCCCATTTCTATTAATCTTGTAATAGTTGCAGCAGCAGAGTTAGTGTGAACTGTACTTAATACAAGGTGACCTGTTAAAGCTGCTGATATTGCAACTTCTAAGGTTTCATAGTCACGGATTTCACCAATAAGTATTATGTCAGGGTCTTGACGCAAAATCGCCCTCATACATGATGCAAACGTTATATCTGCTTTAGCATTAACTTGTGATTGGTTAATACCTTCAAGCTTGATTTCTATAGGGTCCTCTATGGTTGTTATATTAACGTCTTCTTTATTTAAACTTTTTAAAATTGTATAGAGCGTTGTTGTTTTACCAGAACCTGTAGGTCCGGATGTTAATATAATTCCGTTAGGCGATTTAATCATCGTCTTAATTTTTTCGATATCCCAAGGCTGTGTGCCCTCTATTTTTATATCTTCTCCGGATGACTTCAAAGAAACAGCAGGAGCCAAAATACGGATAACCACTTTTTCCTTTCCTGAAACAGGCAGTGTGTTGATACGAAAATCGTATGCCTTGTCATTGTATTTTATAGAAAAAGTACCATCTTGAGGCCTTCTGTGTTCTGCTATATTCATTCTTGCTAAAACTTTAAAACGAGTAATAACAGAATTTTCGACGCTTGATGGAATTTCTAAAACCTTTTTTAACAAACCATCAGCACGAAATCTAACTATATAATTATATAATCTCGGTTCGACGTGAATATCAGATACTTTTTGATCTATTCCGTCGGTAATAATCTTATAAACTAATTTTGCAACAGATGAACTAGCATTTTGTAACTCTTTTTCTACTTGCGACCATAAAGAAGTTTCGCTTTGAAATTGAGCTGCTTCTTCTTCTAAGGATTGCATTATGCGTTCAGTTTCTTTTGCTGTTTGACGCTGTTTACATTTATTTGTATAATCCTTCAATAATAATTCATAATCAGGGTAAGTCATTGTATATGGAATAACAGAACGACCCGTTGAAAAAGAAATCTCCCTAATTATATTTTTATCTGTTGGATTGAGCATTGCAACTTTTAATTTGCTACCCGATACTTCAAAAGGTATTGCATATTTTTTAAATACAAAATCTTCCGGCAGCCCTTTGAAAAGAGTTAAATCTATACTTATATCTTCTGCTTTTATTAGTTCTGTGTTATATTTAGCTGTTAAATATGATCTGATTTGAGCATCTGTTATAAAATTATTTGCAAAAAGTGCTGCATAAAAAGGTATTTTTTTTGTTTTTGCAAGTTCTTTTGATGGTTGAATATGTTTTTCTAATATCCAACCATTCTTGAGAAAAAATTCCTCTTCACTCATTTCAGGGGTTAATGGAATTTTTATTTCTAAATTTTCAATAACCTCAGATTCTTGTTTATTCTTTTTATTAGATACTTCATTAAACAACTCGCTAAAATCTTCATCTGCTAAGGATATAAATTTTGCGACACATTCTGTATTATTACAACCTGATTTAACCTGCTGTTCTATTGCAGATTTATTAGATGAGACTGATTTTTTTATAATTATAAAAATATCATTGTTTCTTATGTCAACAGGTATAAAGCCTGATGATACCATCAGGTTTTTATCAAACTTTTCCAGTAAATCAGGCTTTATACTGTTTTTCAATTTCTCTAATTGAGGTGTAATCATTGTGTTTTAATTTTCTATAACATTATAAGTTATTAATACTTGCATCTTCATTGTCTTTAATTATTTTAGGTGTAATCATAATAACTAGCTCAGTCTTAACTTTTTCACTGGTTGTAGATCTAAATGCTGCGCCAATACCAGGTAAATCACCTAAGATAGGAATTTTAGAAACAGATTTGTTTGTTGTTTCTTGGATTAAACCACCAATTATAAGTGTTTCCCCATCTTTTATTCTTACATTTTTAATATCAAGATTTCTTCTTGACAATAAAGTAGCAGCAATATAAGGTTGTCTGTTACCTTCTTCGTCATATTCTATACCGGTAATTTGTCCGGCTTGTGTAGAATATTCAGGAATT
>CALURS010000160.1 GCA_944323215.1 Candidatus Gastranaerophilales bacterium
AATTTATTTTTTACATTAAATATCAATGGTGCCAATAAATTTATTGTAGCGTTATTGGGATCAGATGATGGAATTGATGCAATATTTAAAACTAATAAATCTTCTACATTTTCTATTTTTAACAGTTCTACAGCCTTATCGGGCAAATCAATTACATAATCCATTGAAAGATTAGCGCAAGAAACGATAGGAAATGCTAACATAGAATTTTCAACAGACTGCAACCACTTAAACATAGATTCGTCGTTATGCTCTAAAAGCACGAATTTAGATAATTCATCAAACCCCACTATTGGTATAACAAACTCAAACAGTTTATCATCACTTACAGTAATATTTCCGAATCTACTGGTATTTATATCCATCTAAACCTCTGATTAAAGTCCCATCATTTGAGATGTCATTAACGTTTGTAAAACCCTCGGATCAATCTTCTCACGACCAGAATTGCTCATACAGCTTGAACTGCCAAGCAAATCTACTAAATTAGTTACCGCATTCTGATTATTCACAGGAACAATTCCGGCATAAACAGAACCTAAATTTGAATAAGGCGACACAACCGGTGACGAAAGTCCCGCTTTTTGTAAGGTTCTTAAAGCTGCAACTATTTCATCATTTGAAGGTTCTATTTCTGAACTGCTAGAAAAACGCTTATACTGTTTTAATCTTTCTGGAGTTATCTCTTTATTATCATTGATATCACGTCTTATGCTATCTAACTTTTGTGTTTCAATACTATTTTGAACAGCATTAGTAACATCAAAACCTCTTCTTTCATGGATAAAATCATCAAGAGAGGAAGTAGATGCACATTTTTCTGCATCCTCCAGACACAATTTACCTCTGGTTGCATAACGTACAAGAGTTTCCTGACTATTTAGTCTTATAACCGTATTATAATGATTTATAGCTTCTTCAGGACGGCCGGCTTGAGCACAAGACATTGCCATATAATAATGAGCAAATGCATTTGAAGGATCCTTCTTTAAAACAGGTTCTAACTTTTGAATACAGCCAGAATAATTACCGGCTTTATACATATTTATTGCAGCTTGCAAATCAGAACTCTGCCTTGCTTCGGCACTGGAGAACCCTGCACCTGCTAATACTAATGCCAATGTTAATAAACAAATATACTTTCTCATATCTACCTTTTAATAAATTTTAAACTCTTGTCAACTCTTCTTACATGATATATGCATATCTACAATATTCATATACATTACATAGGTGAATTATACTACATTTTTGACTTTATAACAAGTGTTTTGAATAAAATAATCGCAAACAAGCTTTTCCAGCTTAATATCAAAAAAGGCGTTTATTTCTTTAATAAAATAACAAGGGCTAGTGACATTTATTTCAATAATTTTACCGTCAATAACATCTAAACCAGCCATAGATATTCCCATATCATTTAATTTTTTTGCGACATAAGAAAAATTAACTTTTTCATCCTCTGTCAAATATCCTTTTGAAATATAAGCGTCACTATGCGTATTAAACTTAAAATCATCACTTGTCGGATGCTTCACGACACAATAATCTAAAACATTCTCACCCAAGGTCAAAACTCTTTTATCCCCACACATACCAGAAGGAAGGTACTTTTGAACCATTGTAAATGCAGACTCATTTGAAGTCATTAAATTAATTATACTTCGGGTATTTTTATCCCCTTTTTTTAGATACATCACTCCGGAGCCGAAACATTTATCCAAAGGCTTTAAAATAATCTCATCTTCTGTATTTAAGAACTCTTCTATTTGCTCTAAAGATGACGATACAATACACTTAGGCATAAACTCCTTAAATTTTAACGAATGTAATTTTTCATTAAAATTTCTTATTGATGATGGACTGTTAATAACCATCGGCTTATTGACAAAATCAAATATATAGGTTGCGTTAATATAATTATTATCAACAGGAGGATCAGGTCTGAAAAAGACCAAATCAAAAAAATCTACTTCAAGATTATTTGATTTTTTGTCATAAAAAATATTTTCTCCGTTCAAATAAACGTAATGGCAATTAGCTATTGGGACATTACCCACTAATGATAAACGATTAATTGTTGTAATATATACATCGTTGGATTTAGAAAATTCTTTTATCATCCAGAAATTTGTTACCAAATCATTAAATTCAAAATATTTATACTCAAGCTTATCAATAATAAAAAGTACTCTCATAAAAACCTCATATATAGTACAAATTTAACTCTTTCGAGTTAAATTTGCAACCGGAAAAATATGAGTACATCACCTATCTTCTATTAGCCGTTAAATACTTTATATGTTCTGTCAATGTTATCGGTTAGAACTTTTTGAACTGCCTCAATTTCTGTGGTAATTGTTGTTCTTTCAGTATCAAGTTGTTCCAATTGAAGTTCAAGTTTTTTATCTTGTAACTGAATAATAGAAATCTTAGCGTTCACTTCCGCAACATTTTGGTTATACAAATATTTTTCATATTCATATTGATTATAAGCATCTTCATATGCTGTATCATCTGTAACCGTTTCAGCAGTAAGAGAATATTCTTGATTATCCAGCACTACAGCAGTCATTCTGCCAGAATTATCAAAAATAACCATACCGTTTTCATTTGTAATTTTTTCGTTTGATACAATTGTTCCTTGAGACCAAACATTTGCAAGTCCGGACTCATTTGATGATATTTCAATCGCGTTAACATCATCTTTTTGTATAAAACGATAGGTTTCAACACCTTGATCGTTAGTTGTAACATATACATAATAATCTTCCATCTTTGCATCAGGAGTATTATTAAACATTTGTTGGAATAATTCTTCTCCGTTTTTACCATCGTGTACAAAGTTTGCATTTACTTCATATAATTGAGAGCCGTTTGCCAACCATTCAGATGCATCGCCTGATACACCGGTAGAAGGATTAGAACCTTTTCTTATAGTTGCATATGTACTTGTATTTACAAGTCCTACCACATTACCGCTCTTTATATAATTTATTGTATATGTGTTACTGTCTGTATTTGGATATACAGAATCTATTGTATAATTATATGTTCCTTGGGAGAAGGAATATACAGTCTTTGTATAGTCCGTTTTTGAAGGAGGAGTTGGAACAGTCATCCCTAACAAAGAATTATATGCTTGAGAAGACTCATTTGAAAGTAATGTTCTTTGTTGGTTAATTTGTTGACCTTGGAATTCTGTATTATTCAATCTCGCCGTCAATTGTAAAAATCTTGCTTGTGATGATGCCATTCCCATAATGCTTTTTCCTTTTTTCTTTTCCCTTTGTACTATTTGTTACGGCTTATTGTGATAAAAACTTTAATATTTGAATTAATATTTTTACAAAACTTTACATTTCATACTTTTTATAAATTAAAAAATAAGTCCCATGATTAAATAATCACGGGACTTAATAAAAGCTTATATAATATATTATTACTTAGAACTGATTAAGGAATCTTTTATCATTATTAAAGAAAAGCCTAATATCATCAATTGCATATTTGAGCATCGACATTCTTTCAACACCTAAACCAAAAGCAAACCCGCTATATACTTCCGGATCTACCCCAACATTTCTAAGAACGTTTACATCTACCATACCGGCACCCAGAATTTCTAACCATCCTGTACCGCTACAGGTTCTACATCCCTTTCCTTGACACATAATACATTGAACATCAACTTCTGCTGATGGTTCAGTAAATGGGAAAAAGCTGCTTCTAAATCTGGTTGGGCGAGATGCACCGAAGTAAATTCTTATAAACTCATTTAAAACACCTTTCAAGTCCCCAAAGGTTATACCTTTATCAACATATAAGCCCTCAATTTGGTGGAAAAAGTTATTTTTTCTAGCATTAACTGCTTCATTTCTATAAACTCTACCTGGAACAACCACTCTTATAGGAGGTTTGCTATCTTCCATTGCACGAATTTGTGCACACGAGGTTTGACTTCTTAATATAGTGTTTGGTGCCAACTTTGTATAATAAGTATCCTGCATATCTTTAGCTGGGTGATCAGGAGGAAAGTTTAGCATATCAAAGTTATAATATTCTGTTTCAACTTCAGGGGATAATACATTTGGTAAAACAGAAAAACCAAGGCTTTGAAATATTTCAACTATCTCATTTATTGTAGATGTAATCGGGTGAATTTTTCCCATTGGGATATAAGAGCCATCCAAAGTTATATCAATAGTATCCTTTTTAAGCTTTTCATTCATTTCTTTTTTATAAAAGGCATCGTATTTCTCTTTTATTGCCGCCTCTAATTTAACAGTTATGTCATTTGCAAGCGCACCTACGACTCTTTTTTCCTCATCAGATAGATCTTTCAACCCTTTTTTAATAGAATTAAACTCCCCTTTTCTGCTCAAATATTTCATCTTTATTTCTTCTATATCATTTATACAAGATGCTTTTTCTAAATCAGCAGATGCTTCACTATATATTTTTTCCAACTGTTCTTTCATTTTTTTCCCTCTATAAACAATTATTATATTTCTTTTCATGCCCTATTGTTG
>CALURS010000161.1 GCA_944323215.1 Candidatus Gastranaerophilales bacterium
TATGGCTCTTATGGATGCAGGTGTTCCTGTTAAGTGCATGATTGGCGGTGTCGCTATGGGTATGATTACCGAAGAAGGCAGAGAACCTGTTGTTCTTACTGATATTCAAGGCATTGAGGACTTCCTTGGCGATATGGACTTCAAAGTTACAGGTAATGATGACGCAATTACCGCACTCCAAATGGATATGAAGGCTAAAGGTATTTCTAATGATACTTTAAGGAGAGCTTTACAACAGGCAAAAGAAGGTAGATTACATATCCTTGGAGAAATGAGAAAAGTTATCACTCAACCTAGAGATCACTTATCACCATTTGCGCCGTCTATTTCAACTATGACTATCCCTGTTGAAGATATCGGAACAGTTATCGGACCTGGCGGGAAACAAATTAGAGCTATCATTGATGCTTCAGGTGCAGAAATTGATATCCAAGATAACGGTATCGTTACTATAACTTCTAATGACCAAGAAGGAGCTGAAATCGCTAAGAAGATGATTAGAGACTTAACCTTCAAACCGGAAGTCGGTATGGTTATCAAAGGTAAAGTTGTTAGAATTATACCTATTGGTGCATTTGTTGAACTTGGCGGTGGTAAAGACGGTATGGTTCATATTTCTCAAATTTGTCAAGAAAGAATTGAGACTATTGAACCTCACGTTAACATCGGTGATGAAGTTATCGTAAAAGTTATTAAGATTGATGATAAGGGTAGAATTAACCTTACTATCAAAGGTGTAACTGAAGAAGATAAAGCAAGATGCCTATAAGGTAACATAATTAATACCAAAAAAGCGTTGGGTTAAATAATCCAACGCTTTTTACTTAGTTATATATTTAATTCATTATTTTTATCAAATAAAAAGTAACCAGAGAGAAATAAACAAACAATCCGATTACATCAATTGATGTTGCAATAACAGGACCTGAAGCTACGGCTGGATCTATCTTCAATCGTTTCAAAATAAATGGAGTCATTGCACCTATAATAGCGGCAATCATCATATTCAAAGCCATTGCTATACCAACAATAACACCAAATGCTATATTATGCTGCCATCCCATTGTAACAACGGCAACCATAAAACCAAAGAACAAACCAATTAACAAGCCCACAGCACTTTCTCTTAAAATTTGCCTAAATTGTGAACGCAGAGTAATTTGTCCGGTAGATAGACCACGAACCATAAGCGTTATACTTTGTGTTCCTATATTTCCACCCAGCCCTGCTAAAAGGGGCATAAAGACCGCTACAATAGGTAACGCATTTACTGTTGGAGTAAAGTGATTTGCTACAGTTACTGCTATAAACTCTCCAATAAGAGTGATAAACAACCAAGGAGTACGAGCTTTTATTGAGTTGAATATATTACCACTCAATATATCTTCATCATCTCCTGCAAGATCAACTATAATACCTGATGATGTATATATTTCATCCGTTGTTTCTTCTTCTACGATATCTTGGGCATCATCCCAAGTTACAATACCCTTTAAGTGATTATACATATCAACAACTGGCAGTGCACTAAATTGATATTTCATAAAAACATCTGCTATATAATCTTGATAATCATCAATATGCAATTTAACAATATCACGCTGCATAATATCTTTAATATTTTTATGAATTGGACTTGTTAATAAATCCCTTAACGATAAAACACCTACCAAGTGATTTTGATTATCAACGACATAGACATAATACAAATCCATGTTTTCTTTTTCTGCTTTTATCCTAATAGTTGAAAGTACACCTTCGACATCCATACTTGCATTTACAGTCAACACAAGCGGTGTCATAATACCACCCGCTGTACTTTCATCATATTTTAAAAGCTCTCTTACCTCGCTTGAAAACTTTTGTGGCAGCTTCTCTAAATAGCTTGCACTTTCATCTTCTTCTAGTTCTCCAAGTACGTCTGCCGCATCATCGTGAGGAAGCTTTGAAAGCAATTCTGAAGCCTTACCGGCATCTATATCACCTAAAATTTCTACTTGTAATTGAGGGGGCAAATATTCTAATAATTCAACTGATTTGTCTTCTTCAATCAGATTGAAACAAGTTATTCTTTCTTGCGTATCCAAATCGGGAAATATATCTGCCAAATCCGCAGAATGATAACCATTGAGCTCGGTTTTTAGAGACTCAATGTTATTTTCAGAAACTAATTCTCTTATTCTGTCTACCGAATTTTGAATATTTAACATAGCCTTATTATATATAAAATAAATTTTTTATTCTATAATTAGAATAACACTAAAAAACAAAGAGGAAGAAAATGATAAAAGATATTTTATTGAATGCGGTAAAAAACGGAATAGCAGAAGGATGCAAATTAAACAAATTAGGACAAATGACCGGCGAAGAAAACATTTCGCTTATTGTTGAAAAGCCTAAAAACCCTGATTTTGGTGATTTTGCGATAAATGTTTCATCACTATCAAGACTTGCAAAAATTGCACCGCCTGCTATTGCAAACGTTATTGCTGAATATCTTAAATCTGATGATTATACAGTTTCTATTATAGGCGGATTTATCAATTTTAAAATATCTGACAATTTATTAGCAAAAGAGCTTAAAGAAATTCTTGATAAAAAATCAGAGTACGGCAGACCTGAAAAAATTGAGAGAGAAAAAATTCTCCTAGAATACGTATCTGCAAACCCTACAGGACCATTTCATATTGGACATGGTCGTTGGGCAGCGATGGGAAGTGCTCTAGCTAATTTACTTAAATTTTATGGGCACGAAGTTTATCAGGAATTTTATATTAACGATGCAGGAAGCCAAATTCAAAAACTTGGGAATTCTCTTAAAATAAGAATTCAGCAACAGCTTGGTAAAAACATTGATTTCCCGACCGATGAAGTTGAAAGAAAAAATTATTACCCTGGAGAGTATCTCATTCCGGTTGCTAAAAAGTTTTTAGAAGAACACGAACCAACTGAAGATACAAAAATTCTTTCAGACTATGCAAAAAAAGAAATGGAAAATCTTCAAAAAGAATTATTAAAGAATTTTAGAGTAGAATTTGATAATTTTTACTCTGAACTTGAACTTCATAAATCAGGGAAAGTTGAGGAATGTGTAAAAAAACTTCAAGCAGCAGGAAAACTTTATGAAAAAGATGGAGCTGTCTGGTTTAAGTCAAGTGAATACGGTGATGACCAAGATAGAGTTCTTAAAAAAGCTGACGGTTCGAACACCTATCTCACAGCAGATATTGCATATCACATCGACAAACTTCAAAGAGGATATGACAGACTTATTAATATTTGGGGTGCTGATCACCACGGATACGTTGCAAGAGTTAAGGCTTCGATTGAGGCATTGGGTTATGATCCTAATAAACTTGAAGTACTGTTAGGTCAATTAGTAAATCTTGTTATCAACGGCGAAGAAGTAAGAATGGGTAAACGTAAAAATATGGTTACCCTTGAAGACTTAATTGACGAAGTCGGGGTTGATGCTACAAGATTTTGGATGGAGATGAGAAATATTGATACAACTCTTGATTTCGATATTGAACTTGCAAAGCGTTCGACTGACGAAAACCCTGTATTCTATGTTCAATACGCTTATGCAAGAGCCTGCTCTATTTTAAGAAACGCAGTTAATGAAAAGCTAAATCCTGAAACCGGTGAAAAATCTCCTGCTCCACTTACAAAAGCAGAACTTGAAGATTTAAAATCTGATTTTGATATATCTCTTATGGAAGGGAGAGTAAGTGAAGCACGAAAACTTCTTTTAAAACTTGAAGAATTCAAATCAGTAGTTACTCTTTCTGCTCAAAATAGAACAGTTTACACAATTTGCAGATACGTTCAGGAGCTTGCAGGAGAATTCCATTCATTCTATAACGCTAACAGAGTAATTTCTGAAGACAAAGAGCTTATGAAATCTCGAATCGCATTAATTGAAGCAATAAGACAAGTTCTTAATAACGCACTTAACATCCTTCAAGTAACTGCACCTGAAAGAATGTAGAGAAAGATATTATTTAAACTATTTTATTTCAGGAAATGCGTAAATCTCACCCATTGAACTTCGCCATTTTAAATAGCCGGTCTTGGGTGTTCTGTCCATGTCCATTACAGAAACTAACGCCCAATTACCTCGTAATGCGGTTAAATTAATTTTAGTAGGATAGTTAATTCTTGATACTACCTGAGCATTATCTTCTGGTGCGGACTTTAGCACTTTATAATCGGAAGGCAAGTCTTTCATTAGTTTTAAACCGTACTTTCTGCCATACATATTATAAAATGTCAGCCAAGATGAAAACATAAAAGGATCATTAAGCTTTACCCAACCCCTTAAGTTTTTCCCTTTATCATAAATGACTTCTACCCAACCTTCATCTACATCAGTTACATACAAAAATGAAAGCTTCTTTTCAGGGACAAATGCCGCAAAAACACCCTCTGGCATATCATTGTAATCCCATTTTAAATACATTTTTTCTTTTGCATTTGATGACGGGCTATCATAAATTCTAACTTCATTTAATGTTTGATATAAACCT
>CALURS010000162.1 GCA_944323215.1 Candidatus Gastranaerophilales bacterium
TATATATAGTATTTTTCGGACCTTTCATAACGGCCCTTATCTTACCTTTTACTGTATTATTACCGTTCTTAGTGATATTTATTGTTGAACAAATAAAGAGTGCCAGATATAATGAAATACCTTATGTAAAAAATACTGTTAACATCTATAAATTAATCCCTTTTGCTATTATTATATATACTTTATTTGCCGCTCTGATATGGTTGGTAATACCTATTTACATGAGATAATCTAATGCAGCATCAAGCAGCTTACTTCATCATAGCTTTATTTTAATAAATATTCTGTTTTGCATCATCAAATATTGACGAAAATAGCAGATAATATTATAATCCATATATGAATAAAGTTATTTCTTGCTTATATAGTTTTTTCAAAAAACATTTCCTTGATTATTGGTACGATGTTTTTACTAACAGAGTAGTCAAATTCTGGAGTGATATTTTAAGACGACCAAGTCTAAACTTCTTGGTTTTTCAGTTCGCTAATATTCTTTGGTTTTGTTTTGTTTTTTCGATATCACATACTGTTATAACTGATCTCCCGGGCTATATAAAAGAGTCACCTGCAAGGATTACCAGAATTCCATCACTTATTTCTTATATTATAGATTCTATTGAAATAAATTACTTAGGGGCTCTTATATTATTCCTTTCTGTACCAACTACAATCACTTTAATTGAATACTTGATAAAGAAAAACAAACTTTGCAATTCTCAGCTGTTTAATAAAAAAGAATTTATCATTAACACAATTATTTATATACTTTTCCATCCTTTTTTTGTTTTCATATTTGATGATAATATGTCCAATAGTGGCGGGCTATATCTAGCAATTCTAGGACCTATCGTAACGTCCCTTATCCTGCCTTTAACTATATTATTACCGTTCTTAGTGATATTTATTGTTGAACAAACAAAGCACTCCAGATATGCCCAAATACCTTATGTAAAAAGTAATGTTAACATCTATAAATTAATTCCTTTTGCCGTTATTATATATACTTTACTTGTTGTTTTATTCGCGGCTTTGTTATGGTTGGTAATACCTATTTACATGAGATAATCTAATCAATATTTTTTCAGTATTAAACTATATGGTATTCTAATATGCTCTGCTAACAGCTTTTGCATGAGCATCAAACTCTATTTTATCATCAAGCGGTGTGAGTTCCGCCTCACCATATTTCTTTATTAGAGCAAGAGATATAAGATAATCCGTAAAATGCGGGTTTTTAGGCAAAAACGAACCGTGAAGATATGTTCCAAATACATTCTTATATCTTGCACCTTCTGTTCGGTCTTCACCATTATTTCCTCTGCCTATAACAACCTCGCCTAAAGGTCTAGTTTCACCTCTTAAGTAAGTTAGTCCGCTATGGTTTTCAAAACCGACAAGGGTATTGGGTTCTACAAAATTCGTTTTTACGGTAACATTCCCGATAAACCTGTTATGTCCCGCAACAGTATATGCATCTAATAACTCAATACCGTTTAGCCTGTCAGCGTTATGAGGCTGATAATACTCTCCAAAAAGTTGATACCCGCCGCATATCCCAAGGAATACGGAATTTTTATTCATTTCTTCGTGCAAAAAAGCTTTGTATTTCTGAAGCTCTATTGAAACTTCAACCTGCTGTCTGTCCTGACCGCCGCCGATAAAGTATATATCATGTTCTGTTATATTATCACCAAGATTGATGTTATCAATCTCTAACTCAATATCACGCCACTCACAGCGTTTTTCTAGAGCAATAACATTTCCGATATCACCATACAAGTTTAACTGTAAGGGATAGAGATGTCCTAATTTTAATTTTCTTAACTTCATACTCCCTCTACAAATAAAATATCAGATTAATCAAGAAATCCGCAACAAGCATATAAATAGTAGACTTAATAGCAGCCTGAGTAGTCGACAAACCAACTTCTTTTGCCCCGCCTCTTGTATTATACCCCTGTGTCGCACAAACAAGAGCAACAAGTATTCCAAAAACAAAACCTTTGAATATACTTATATAAAAATCTCTGGTTGAAAGCCACCACTTAACAGATTCAATAAACCTTGCAGGGTGCAAGTCAATCGCCAAATTAGCAACCCACATGCCTGCTAAAAGTCCGATTAATTCTGCAATAATAACCGTCATCGGAATAGTAATAGCAGCCGCCAGAATTCTTGGTGCAAAATAGTACCCTACAGGATCAACCTTAAGGGTCTTAATAGCATCAATTTGAGAAGTAACCTGCATGTTAGCAACCTCAGCAGAAATTGCCGTTCCTGCTCTTGCACCAACGGCAAGAGCAGTAAACCCAGGAGCAATCTCACGAAGCAAAACTATAAGCAAAGTTCCGCCCACATAAGTTTCTGCTCCGGTCATTAAAAACTGCTTTGATATCTGAATGGTAATAACCGCTGATGTAATAGATATTACAGCAAGAATAATCGGCAGCGAATTCCAACTGATAGAAACCGCCTGATCGATTGCGTGTTTTAAACGCATTCTGCCGGTAAATATGTATTTAACAGAAGCTATTAAGTTTTGTACGCATTCCCCAAAGAATTTAATCATAAATCGGTGTACACCAATGTTTGTATTTAGGAACTCTACCCTTAACTACTTCGTAATAAAGGGTTTGAATTTGTTTTGTAATCTCACCGATTTTGCCGTTTCCGATAACTCTATGGTCAACACTTTGAACATTTACAATTTGTGCTCCTGTTCCGCAGCAGAAGATTTCATCTGCTACATAGAGCTCTGTTCTGTTAATCTTTCTTTCAATAACTTCTATACCAAGGTCCTTAGCCAATTCTTTAACGGTATTTCTAGTAACACCTTCAAGAATATCTTCTGTTATACTTGTAGTAATAAGTTTGCCGTTAGAAACAAGGTACATATTCATAGCAGAACCTTCTGTAACATCACCGCTGTCAGAGAGCACAAACGCATCATCAAATCCTGCATTATGTGCATCGGTTTTAATAAGTGCAGCATTTGCATAAGCGCCGCTTACCTTTGCTCTTGGCGGAATTGCGTTATCGCCGTTTCTTCTCCAGCTTGATACACACATTTTTAACCCGTCGTCACTCCCAAAATAATTGCCAAACGGGGTTGTAAAAATTAAGAATGAATCAGGATTATCATATAACCCCGGACCAACTTTTATTGCTGATTTATACAGAGTAGGTCTGATATAAGCATCCTGCTTGTAATTATTTTTCTTTAGTAATTCCTTTGTTATTTCACAATATTCTTCTAATGTATAAGGAGAATCCATGTACATAATTTTTGCACTTCTAAGCATTCTTTCATAGTGTTCTTTTACCCTGAAAGCGTACATTTGATTTTCTTCTTTGTTGTAATAAGCTCTAATTCCTTCAAAAACAGAAGTCCCGTATAGGAAAGCGTGTGTTCTGACAGGAAGCACTGCCTCATCTGCCTTAACATATTTCCCGTTCATAAAAACATATTCTGTCATTATATCCTCCTTAAACTTAAATAAATTATACTATAAAAATTCCACTTACGGTTAAAATTTAAAAAATTCTTTATCTGTTTTTAAGTTATAATCAAAATATGGATATAAGAAAATCAAATGCAAATATACACAGAGATGCTTGGGTAGAAATAAATTTAAGCAATTTAGCAACAAACATAGAAAAGATAAAATCTTCACTACCAGCAGACAAAAAAATTCTAGCAGTAATAAAAGCTGATGCCTACGGTCACGGAGCAACAATGTGTGCACCTATACTTTTAGCATCCGGAGTATCAATGCTAGGAGTCGCCTCTGTTGATGAGGGCTTAGACTTAAGAAAAGCAAAGATAAAAGTTCCGATACTTGTTCTCGGTTCTGTCCCTGCTTGGGCAATAGAAACAGCGGCAAAAAATGATATTCAAGTACCGTTATTTACAGACGAACAGATTGAAGCCTGTGAAGATTTGTATTCAAGGCTCGGAATAAAAACTCAAGCTCATATTAAACTCGATACGGGAATGAATAGAATCGGTATCGGAAAAGATAGGGCACTCGATTTTATAAATCGTGTAAAAAATTCTGAAGCAATAGTGCTTAACGGGATTTTCACCCACCTTGCCAATGCCGAAGACGAAGTAAGAACCCAAAAACAAATTGATATCTGGAATGAGATAATTTCAAGCATAGATACCAATGGATTAATTTTACATATATTAAACACCGTCGGAATAATGACTTATAATGTAAAATCCGATATGGTAAGAGCAGGGATTGGATTATATGGACTATACCCTGATCTTGCTAAATCATCAAAAAAAATTGAGGGACTAAAACCTGTAATGGGTCTAAAAGGCAGAATAACAAATATTCACGAAATAAAAGCAGGTGAAGGTGTCAGCTATGGATATACTTACATAGCAAATAAAGACACAAAAATTGCAACTATTCCGATAGGCTACGCAGACGGTGTTTCAAGGGGATTAAGCAATAAAATCTGCGGACTGATA
>CALURS010000163.1 GCA_944323215.1 Candidatus Gastranaerophilales bacterium
TTATTATATTTCTTTTCATGCCCTATTGTTGTCATTTGACCGTGTCCAGGATAAACATTTAAATCATCCGGCAGAACAAAGAGCTTCTTCTTAATACTTGATTCTAATTCAGCAAAACTACCACCATCCAGATCTGTTCTGCCAACACTTTCCTTAAATAATGTATCTCCTGAAAATAACATGTTATCAACTAGATAACAAACACCGCCTTTTGTATGTCCAGGGGTATGAATAACTTTAATTTGTATATTATCACCCAAAGTAATAATTTCACCGTCTTTTAAATACTTACTCACTTCAGGGACCTCAACAGACGGCAAACCAAGCATGAATGTAAAGGAGTTAACATCCTCCAGCAACAGCTCGTCTCCGGGATGTATAAATAATTTTGCACCTGTTTCTTTTACCGTTTGAGCAACACCCATTATATGATCGAAATGCCCGTGAGTTAGTATTATATATTTTAAAGTCGCACCATTTTCATCTAAAAAACTTTTAATCTTTAAATCATAATGACTGCAATCAACTAAAACCGCGTCCTTAGATTTTTCATCAATTAATAGATAATTATTATTCTCTAACGGAGGTTCCACAAATGTTTTAAAAATCATTTTTTAACGACCTCATAAATTTCCTTACACTTTTTGAAAACAGAATGAGCATCATCAAGCTTAAGCATATTGGGACCATCACAAGGTGCACAATCAGGATTAGGATGAACCTCAAAAAACAAAGTATTAACGCCAGCAGCTACAGCGGCCTTTGCCAACAAAGGCACAAACCTTCTATCACCACTTGTTGACTCTCCATTTGCACCGGGGAGCTGTACGCTATGAGTTGCATCAAATACTACAGGATACCCAAATTCTTTCATTATATAAAAAGACCTGTAATCAACCACTAGATTATTATACCCAAAAGTAGTACCTCGTTCTGTCAGCATTATACGGTTGTTTCCACTTTCTTCAACTTTTTTGACAAGCGGTTTCATTTGCTGCGGAGCAAGAAACTGTCCTTTTTTAATATTAACAATTTTTCCTGTTTTTGCAGCCGCTACAAGTAAATCTGTCTGACGGCAAAGAAACGCAGGAATTTGAATAATATCTGCTACTTCTGCTACTTTTGAGCACTGTTCGGGAAGATGTACATCCGTAACTATAGGAACATCAAATTCTTTTTTTATTGTAGATAGAATTTCTAGTCCCTCGTCTATACCAACTCCCCTATAAGAATTAATTGAAGTTCTGTTTGCCTTATCAAATGAGGACTTAAAAATATAGTTTATACCCAAATCTAAACATATAGACTTAAGCTTTTCTGCTGTTTCTCTTAGAATATCTATTTTTTCTATTGCACAGGGACCTGCAAGAACTGTAAGTCGATCTCCTGATATTTCAAAATCTTTTAACTTTATACTCATAATCGAATTATATTGAAAAAAAATATTTAATACAAGTAATGATAAATGTGAAATTTATAAGTTAATGTATTATAATAAAAGGACAGGAGAGTTCATGAATAATAATATTTTAATTGCATATTTTACTTGGAGCGGAAATTTACGAAAAATGGCAAAAGAGATCCAAATACAAACAGATGGATACTTATATGAAATTACCCCGCAGAATGCTTATCCTAATGATTATTTTCAAACAATCTATATGGTACAAAAAGAAAATGAAGAAGACTTTTTCCCGAAACTTAAATCTGAAATAGATATAAAAAAATATGACATAATATTTATAGGTAGTCCTGTCTGGTGGTACACAATAGCACCACCTGTAAAAACTTTTTTAAAAACGCATGATTTTACAGGTAAAAAAATCGCACCTTTCATATCTTACGGAGACAACGGGATTGGGACTATCGAAGCAGACATCCTACAATTAGCAAAAGGTGCAAAACTAATGAACGCATTAAAAATATTCGGAACCGGAGAATCCGAGCATAAAAATGAAATAGACTGTTGGGTCGAACAATTAAAAATTTTTTAATAACTATACTAAACAGCAGCGGCACCAGTTGCCCGATGCCGCTACCGAAATAACACAAGATACTATAGCAAGTAGAAAATTATAATGCTAATAATGATTTTACTGATGCTGCATTTTCTCTTACTGTTTCATTAGAGTGCATATTTATAGTGTCATCTAATATATGCAACACTTCTGTCTTATCTTTAAGAGCGAGTATTTCATTTATAGTACTCATTGCAACAACAGGGCTTAAATCATTAATACCCTTACCTTCGTTAATAATAACAACCTTTAGTGAATCGTGAACATTTTTCTTTACTAATGCTCTTGATGTTTTTTCTCTAATATCGTTATCTGATGAATTTGTACCTAATGATTCCAATATACGAATTGAATCACTTGTTTGATGTGCAGTTAATGCATCAATAATTTGTGAAATTTTTTTATTCATTATGCTGCCTCCTTCATCAGATTAATTTCATTAAGCCAAGCAGCTTCAAGCTCTGCGTCTGACATTTTTTCAGAAATTTTATTCATTTCTGCATTCTTTCTAATTGTTGATAACTTTTCAGAAATTGAATTACCTAAATCAGATAATGTTGTTGTTTTAGCATAATTCCATGCTGATGAAAGATTTGTTCTAACTTTGTTACAAAATGCAGCTACAGGTTCAGAAATTCTTTTTGAGAAATTAGAGAAACTTCCTGCAATCGCACTCATAATCATCTTTGCTTTGTTTTGCGTTTTGAGCTCACTTCCTTCAAAAATATCAGCAAATGGGAGTGTATTGCCGTCAAATTTAGAATCTCTGAACGGATTTGTGTGAATACTTTCCCTAGCTTTTATTTTGAAAGGATTTTCGATTTTTGTGTTCAAAATCGCACTGATTTTGTCAATTGTTGCCATAGTAATGTATCCTTTCTTAAAATCTAGTACTCTACAAGAATAACAATATCATTAAGAAATGAAATCCTAATTTTAGAGTATTATTTAAAATTTGATATCATACTATAGTTGGAGTTTTTACTTACTGATACAATTTACAAATTCTTATTAATGTTATAATACAATATTGGATGAAAATACTAATAGAAGAGGTTAATGCAATGGAAAATTACTATACCCCAACAAAAATTGTTTGCACAATAGGTCCGGCCTGTAATACAAAAGAAAAAATCAAAGCACTTTTAAAAAACGGTGCGGATATGTTCCGCTTAAACGCATCACACGGAGATTTCAATGACCACGAAGAAGTAATTAAAATAATAAGAACACTGGAAAAGGAACGAAAAACTTTAATTCCTATATTAATAGATCTTCAAGGTCCTAAAATAAGAATAGGTAACCTTCCTGATCCAATTGAAGTAAAAGTCGGAGAAATAATAAAATTCAGACATCAAAAAGAATACAACGGCGATATAATTCCTGTTGATTATGAAGGGATAGCAAAAGATGTAAAACCTGAAGACAAAATATTAATTGACGACGGGAAAATACAACTAAAAGTAGTTAAAACAGAAAAAGACACTGTTAGTGCAAAAGTTTTAACAAACGGAATTATCAATAAAAGAAAAGGTATCAATATTCCCGGAGCCACCGGCAGTTTAGAAGTTATGACTGAACGGGATAAAGAATATGTCAAAAAAGCAATAGAATGGGATTTAGACTATATAGCTCTTTCATTTGTAAGATGTGCCGATGATGTACGACTGCTTAGAGAAATGATTAAAGATACACGAATAAATATAATTTCAAAGATAGAAAAACCCCAAGCGATAAAAAATATTGATGAAATAATCTCGGTATCAGACGGAATTATGGTAGCTCGTGGGGATTTGGGGATAGAAACCCCAGCAACGGAAGTTCCTCTTGTGCAAAAAGCAATAATTGACAAAGCTAATATTGCACGAAAATGTGTAATTGTCGCTACACAAATGCTAGAGAGCATGATAACAAATCCAATACCAACAAGAGCAGAAGTTTCTGATGTTGCAAATGCAATATTTGATGGTGCAGATGCTGTTATGCTTTCTGGAGAAACTGCAGTCGGCGCTTACGCCTCAGAAGCTGTTAAAATAATGGACGATATTGCTAAAAGTGTAAATGAAAGTGAAAGAATTAGACATAATAAACTTCCTTATAAAATGTTTCAATCAGAAGACAAAGCTTCTATGGCTATTGGAGTAGCAATTACCGATATGGTTAAAAACATTGATAAAGTTAAAGCAATTATAACCATATCCCAATCAGGCTATACTCCCAAATTAATTTCTGAGAGTAACCCATCTATACCTGTTTTTGCCTGCTGTACTTGTAAAAAATTATGCAGACAACTAAGTCTTTACAGAGGTGTTTACCCTCTTAAAATAAAGGCAGCAGTTGGAAAAATTGATGAAGAAATGCTAAACGTCATGTCAAGATTTTTAATCAATAATACATTCTTAAAAAAAGATGACATGGTAAT
>CALURS010000164.1 GCA_944323215.1 Candidatus Gastranaerophilales bacterium
GTTCTTTAGTTAAGGCTTTTGCACCACCTAGCAGCTCAGTAAATAACACAACTTGTGCATAAGATTCAGCTAGCTCAAGTTTCATGTATGCATCTTTCATTGTTGAGCTTCCGACAATAAAGCCATGATTCGCCATTAATACAGCATCTCTCGCTTCAAAATACTTTGACGTTTTCTCCACTAACTCTACTGATGAAGGCAGGGCATACTCTGCCAGAGGAATACTCCCGAAATAGAAAACATTTTCTGCCATAACCGGCAACTCCAAAGCCTTACCTGCCGATGCAAATGTACTTAAGTAGGGGGCATGCACGTGTAAAATAAAATTTATATCTGGACGTTTTTTGTAAAATGCTATATGCAGCAATTTTTCTGATGATGGCTTCTTTCCCTCCTCAAGAGATTTTCCGCTAAAATCTGTATATACAATTTCATCCTCACTCAAATTGCCGTTTGCAGATCCTGATGTTGTTATTAACATCCCGTCCTGATAGCGACAACTTATATTACCGGAATATCCTGGAGTATAATTCTTCTCTCCCATAAGCTTACCATAGTTAATTATAAGTTGTTCCTGCTCTTTTCTTGAAACCATTATGTTGTAATCTCCTCTACTATGGCATTTTTCAATATCGGGGCCTTAGGTGTACGCTTATACATTGGTTCTTCTTTGGGCTCATTATCTTTTTTCCTTCCTAATTTATCAGGATTTTTTATTTCTAATTTATCATACTGGACTTCAGTCCCTTTGGGATCCAAACCAACATCTACCATAAAATATACATTTGATCTTACAAAGTCATACCCAATATTTAATCGTAAATCATCCGGACCTAATGAAAGATAAAACGCACACTCTTGAAAAAGTTTATTTGTATAAGTATCATTTGAAAGTGTAACAGAACCAAACCAAGACAATGCAACCATTTTGGATAATTTAACTGTTTCCCTGATATATGCATTCGAAGCACCATACCTATATGCATCATATACAGGCATAGGTGTATCATCTTGAAATGCTGATTGGAAATAACCAATATCCTGCATCCAGCGTTTATACTGAGTATGCAGCATTGGACCAACACGTGCTACAACTTGAGTATCACCTGTACCATATAAAGCCGAAGACACCTGACCTAACAAACTTAGCCTGAACCAAGTTAAATCATCCTCGTTCTTTACATCCCACAATGTTTGATTTATTTCCGCCATATACTTAAATCTGGTAGTTTCTTTACCTGAACCATTCAATTCACTGTAGTACTTATCTTCTTCTATATCTTTATAATAACCACCTGAAACCTTATGTCTAAAAGTCATATCTCTTGATTTTCCAAGAAAATCTTTATTCAAATATGATTTATCATAAACTAAACTAATACCGTACTTTGGTCTTGCTCTACCCAAAAACCACTCGTCCATATAATCATTTGTTGCATATTCAATTTTTAAATCATCATCTAAATCTTGAATACCACGACCTATAAACTTATCTTTCTGGGATCCGTACATTAAGTAAGTTTCGTTTGTTCCGCTATTAAACCTTAATAAACCACCGAATCCGATTTCATTTTTATAACTTACAAAAGGTACAGCCTTCAAAGCAGAACCTTTTGGCAACTTAAACACTACACCGGGTCCTAAATATACCCCGGCATCACGTTTTGAACCTATTTCAATGAAGTCACCTTCTGCATAATCATGATTTTTATTTGTATAAAATTTTGTCCTTGGTAACGTAATTAGTTTTTTACCATCCTTGTAAATTGTTGCCTTTTGAACTAAAAAAGTATCATGCTCTTTTTCACTATTGATAACCATTTTAGTTACTTTTACTTTATACCTGCCCTCTTGCAAATCTTCACTTAAAGAATCCTCTTTTTTGGTTAACATTTGCTCCATCTGGGGACCGCGTTTTCCGGAGCGAAAGAAAAAAGGAGAACTCTTTTTGAATAATATTGAACCATCTGTTTGAGATACAGTGCCTTCATGCATATTTGCTTCTTTGGCGGTTATTTCCATTTGATTATAACTGCTTATCGGTCTGCCAATTAAAGCATTCTCTTCATTTAAATCAATAAAAATATAATCCCCAACAACTTCTAAATCACCTTTTTTTATTAATACTTTATTATTCGCTTTGATTGTATTTGCCACCTTATCAAACACAACATCCTGAGCATATAATGTTACACCTTGAGCCGGCATTGTAATAGACACATTACCATGTGCCGTTATAACTGCATTTTCATTATCATAATCCATTTTTTCGCAATCCATTAAAACTCTGTCTTGCTCCTTTGGATTTCCTTTTTCAACCGTTAGTTTCTTTTCGGTTACTTCATTATTTTCAGTTGATGAGACTTGTTTTTCATTTTCATCATTTTTATTACGTTTAAACCAAGATTTTTTTTCCTTTTTTTCTGTTAAATCTTCTGAAGCCTCTTGCACAGACATTTCTTTGGCTTCAATATCGCTTTCTTCATCCACCGGTTCCAAAAACTGATTTTGCACAGGATCTGTAAAAAATTTTTTGTATTTTGCCCTGTATTTTAATCTTAATTTTTTCAAAGGCGGCATTGTACCTGAATTTTTCGATGAGCTTGATTCATAAATATCATCTCCATCAACCTGCTCAACGCTTTTCAAAGGCGGTCCAATAATACTATCTCCCGTATAATCCGAAGGCTGGGTCAAACCTCCATACATAGCGGCAAAAGAAGAATTTACCGATACTAAAAATGCTATTAAAAGTATTATATTATTATATCTTCTCAAATCTACCGTCCTACATAATTTACAGGATTATTTGGTTGACCGTTTACCCTTACCTCAAAGTGGCAATGCGGTCCTGTACTATAACCGGTCGTACCTTCTAAACCTATTATCTGACCTTTTGTTACATATTGTCCGTTGCTTACTTTAATTGTATTCATATGCGCATACAATGTTGTCATTGGCTTGCCGTTAACAATCCCATGCTCTAGTATTACTACTTTACCATATCCGCCATACCAACCGGAATAAATAACTTTACCTGAATTTGATGCTCTTATGGCACCAAGATTTGGACCGCCGATATCTATACCGGAATGGAATGAAGTACTTTTAAAAATAGGATGAACTCGTGTACCGAACGGAGATGTTATAGGACCACCAATTGGCTTAATAAAACCTGATGCAACCTTCACTCCGGAGCTGCCCGTTCTGTTTATATATGAACCGATGCTTGCCGATTGTCTTGCAAGCTCACGCTCTGCTTTTTCGTAATATGCTCTATCTGTCCTTAGCTTATTTATCATTGCTTCATTTTTATCTATTGCACTTTGAATATATATCTTTTGACTTTCTGCGCTGCGTTTTTGCTGTTCTAAATTCCGTTTTCTCAACTCGATTGTTGTCTTTAATACTGCTATTTCATGTGCCTTACGCTTTGCCTCTGCCATTTGTTCAAAATCATTCTTCAGAATTATTTTTTGGAAATATAACCTGTCAACCAAAATATTTATATCTCCCGCATTTAATAGCAGTTCACATATAGCGCGACGTTTGATTTTATAAATATTTCTTATATGGCTTTGCAATGTTGTATTTAATTCATTGTATTCATTTACTGCTCTAAACAGCTTGTACTGCATATCAACTAACTCATTTTGCGTCGTTTCCAACTTGCTCTTTGAAGTTTGCAAAGTCATCTTTGCATTCTCCAATTTCTGCTGGTTTTTATATAATTTATTAGTTTCAACGTTCTCAAGCCATTTAAGTTTTTTTATCTTCTCTTGGGTTTGTCTATGCTTTCTAACCACATCTTGGGATGCTAAAGCTGAAGGTTGAATTCCCAACCCCCATAATAAAAGCACTATGGTAGTTATTAAAGCATAAAATCTCTTCATTCGCTATTTACCCATACTAAATAGCATCAATACACCAACACCAAAAGTCCATAATAAAAATGATACTATAATTATTCCGATTATTATTTTTCTGTTATTTCTGAAAAATTCCATACCTGCCCACCTCATTATTTTCTTATAATACTACAAAAAATTATTGAATGCAAACAAGTTAAAATTAAGCTATATCAATCATTTCAAGAGAGATATTTTATAAAAATTATCAATCAAAATAATTTATGATACATTATATTATATGGAGGCTTTTATGAATAATATTGAACGAAATAAGAACCTTATGTACAAATTTGAAACAATGATAAATACAGCTGATGAAAGTTTAGCAAAAGAACTCATCTCCGATGATGCATCCTTCTACACGCCTGCATCCAATGAACCTTTATACGGCGGCAGCGGATATTTATCAGTTGTCCATTGGATGAGAACAGGGTTTTCTGACGTACAGTGGAAGATTCAAGATATGATTGCCGATGAAAATAAAGTTGCTGTTTGTTGGGTATTAACAGGAACTCATGATG
>CALURS010000165.1 GCA_944323215.1 Candidatus Gastranaerophilales bacterium
TACAAAGTTAAAATGTAGTTTTATCTTGACAATACATTTTTACTTTGTAAGATTGGGTAAAAAAGGTGGAGGTAATAAATGAAAAAACATATAACTGTTATAATTTTATTATTTCTTTTAACAGGGGGGCTAGTTTTATCTACTACAGTAGAATATTCATTATATAGAATGCTGAACTTCAGGTTATTCAATGAACTTGCAATAGAAAATCCGCATATTTCCACAAAGTGCTATGCAAACTTAGGTATTTTCGAAAACTTAGCATCAGAAGATTTACAAATGTTCAAGTTGTTATTTAATGTGCCTGAGGTTAGACAAAAACAAACTTGTATAGAATTTATAAAATCCGATTATAGTATGACAGATTATTTAATTTCATCCATATACTCTTCGGCTGATAACAATTTTTATAGAAAACTTAATTTAATACAATTTATTTTAACTCATAATACTTCGATAACAGAAAATAGCTATGGTTATAGCTATAGATGCAAAAATTCGGACGCAGGAGAAAAGGTTTGTGAAATTTTAAATAATGATGATAGCATCGAAGAACTTTATTTTAGGAGAATAGGTCTCAAGTGGCTACTGATGAAAATCGAACAAAAAAGTTTATAGCTAGAAATTTTATTTAGAGTTAGGCATAAAAACCCAACTTTCATTTTGTTTTAAATATTTTGCGGAATCTGCTAAATATTCATAATTCAAAATGTCTAAAATTTTTGAAGCCTCAGTAACGGAATAATTTGAGTTCTTTTCTAATTCTGAAACAAATAATAGCTTACATACTTTCCATTCAATAGTTTGTTCAATTTGTTTTTTAGTTTTTTCATATAGATATTCTATAGACGGAACAAAAAAGGAACGTTTGTCAGTTATATGCTTGTCATGTAGATAATATTTTAAATATATACTTGTAATGCATCGTACTTCTATTAATGTATTATCTGCCCATAGTTCAACATTGAAACATTTGTAATTATCATCATAAGCAGCCCCTCTATGTTCCCAGTAATCTTCATTAAGAGCAGTATTAGTTACTAAATACCAATAATCAATTGCATTTTTAATAAAATTAATTTCATTATAGTTTGTATCACGTAGAACAATCTTAAATTTATGATTTTTCAAATAATAACAGGCATCCTCGCTTACTTCCTGAGAATAATATTTTTTTGGACGTTTCCAATTTTCAATATCATCTAAATACATTGAGAATCTATCTAAAATTGGCAAATGTTCTCCATGTTTACGGGCAAAAAGTTCTTCTAATTCAGCTTTAGTACAACATTCATCTTTAGGAGTATTTCTATCAGAATTTCGTGAATATATCCATTCTTTTTTTACTGTAACCTTTTTACCATCAGATTTTTGCGCCTGACATTCTTTATTTAATACATACGGTAAATCCCTTGCCGAAGGCGTAATTTTAATAATATCAATAAAAATATTATCTGTCTGTTCTCTTATAATTTCTATCTTTGGAGTTACAGACATGTAATTTCGTAATGTTTGTATTAAATTGGCACTCTGACGACAATTAACATCACTTGATACATCATGCATGATTTTTAAACCATTAAATTTATCTTCTTCAACACCAATTACAATATATCTATCGACACTATCAGACAATGAGTTACTCATACACAAAATGTCATGTACCAAATCTACTTCACCTAGTTTATCTTTAGTGTACCACTCCCGCTTAAAATCTATGTAATCATTTTCTACCGATGCCGACAAATTATCCCAAAGCATTACTATTCTCCTTTGATTTTAAATATTTATGTTCTTCTTCATTTGCAATTTCATGCATTAAATCCATAAGAGTAAACTCTCTTTTATTATTCCAATCGCAAATATAACCTTGCGGAATAACAAAATTATTATCAAATTTTTTACAAATACCGAACATTTTTCTCCAATAATTGTATAGGCAAACATCCGCTATAATATATTCACCATCATCTACAAAGGTACAATAATGAGCAAATTTTGGTACTATTGTGGTACAAGCAAGAGATTCTTTACCCATTTTACAATGGTACCAATCATTATCACCTTGCATAATCCAATTTCTAAATCCATCAAATTCCGAACGCAAAACATAATCTTTTCCCATCAATTTTGCTAAAGAGTTTAAAGCAATTTTACCAAAAGTCCGAGAATCAGCCTCTCTATTAAAAACATATTTAGGTGCAAACCTATTCTTTTTATTCTCTTTGCTAGGTTTTTTGTTAAATCCATGGACTAAACGTGCTATTATGATTTCAGAAGTGCGAAAGGTTTTTACTTCTAAATTATTTGCAAAGAACTCATTTGCTTGGTCGGATACTATTCCTACATCAAGTCGTTCAATCCCTCCTATCGCTTTGGGAAATATATGTTCTCGCTTGTTAAATGTCAAACCAACTTTGTCTTTATAATAGATACATTGCACAATATCAGTTCCTCTTAAATAAATTATACAATAAGTATAGAAACAAAATTTTGTACAATCTTATTTCAAATTAAATACTCTTGTAAAAATCTAGTATAATATATTGGAAGGAGACAAAAAATGATAAAAATTCAAACTGAAGACGCAAAAAGATTACAAAAAGAATGGGGAGACAAACCTTGCCATCATCCAGCTTGGGGCAAAGAATGTTATCTTGCAACTACAACAGGTGATTACGTTTGTTTGCAATGTGGATTAACTGCGAGTCCTGACTATTATGAAATCTTACGCAATATTCCTTAGCTCATAAAAATTGTTAAGTTCTATTACTATTTGGTTCCAACTATTTTTCACTAGGGGTACCATTTTAAAAGCCACTTATAAGTGGCTTTTTTGTTTTTGATTATTATATTATATTTGGGTTTTATTTTTCAGTGGTTATATTATAAGAGGTTTATATTATTTTTCTAAGTGTTTAAGAGCATATTCGCAGCATTGTTGAACAAGATTGTTAAGCGAGACTTCTTTGTTTTGAGCTACAGTCTGCAATTCTTGCACCAACTTTAAAGGAAGCCTAAATGTTTTATTAATCATTTCTGGTTTCTCAACTTTGAACATTTTATTCTACTATTTTGATTTTAGGTATAATTTATTTATTTTTATACACTTAGTTTTTGCATTTGTATTTGCCAGTGTAAAAATAATGTGTTTATATTAGAATGTTTATTTGTTAATAATCAAACATATTACAGATTCTGGAGTTTGGAATGAAAATGATAAATGTATGTTTGGCTTGTGATGATAATTATTCGAAGTATGCAGGGGTTACTATAGCTTCTGTATTGGTAAATTCCGATATGTGCGATGATTTAACCTTCTATATATTAGATGAGGGAATTAGTGAGGAAAATAGGAATAAGTTACTTTCATTAACCAAAATAAAACAGTGCTCAATAAATTTTGTAAAAGTTAATAATGAGATGTTCAGTGATTATTTTAATATTAAAACGCATGACTATGTATCAATTCCTGCGTTTTATAGACTAAAATTGTCTACATTGTTACCAAAGCTTGGCAGAGTAATTTATTTTGATTGTGATGTTATTGTTAATACTACATTACAAGAATTATTTAATATTGAGATGGGTAATTTTATAGTTGCAGGTGTAAGAGATATTAATAAAAAAGTTTTACGGAAAAATCCTGAATATATTAATTCTGGTGTTGTTCTTATAGATTTAGATAACATGAGAAAGTTCGGGATAGAAGATGAATTTTTAGATTGGACAAAAAATCATTTTCAGAGTATCAAAATGGGTGATCGGGAAATCATAAACGAGGTATTAAAAGGACGAATAAAAGTTATTGATGATGAGTGGAATGTTCAATCAAGTAATTTTACAAATCGTTCAAGTTATACTAAGAATCCTAAAATAATCCATTTCGTATCGGCTAAAAAACCTTGGCATTGGGCATCATTTAGTTATCATAGGGATTTATATTTTAAGTACTTGCAATATACCCCTTGGGCTTTAAATGAAAAAGAATATAAACATTGGACGAAGGATAACCAATTGGCATCATTATTTGCTTATATAAAATATCGTCCGTTTTTTATACTTAGACCGAGATTTTATAGTGCTTTACTTGCTACCTATAATCCTATTGGGAAAATTTTTTGCTTGGAGGACTATTGTGAAACGCATTATCGTATAAAATTGTTTAATTTTATAACTGTTAAATTTCCTAAGCCTCAGTATGCGAAAATGAAAAAACAAAATCTGTATTACTTTTATAAAAAGAATAATATGGATATTACAAAACTTTCGCAGGCAACGGGGCAGTTAAGGGAAATTCAATTAGCAAATTTAGTATTGTTAAAGGAATTGGATTATGTTTGCAGAGAAAATAATATTCAATATTGGTTAGATTTTGCTCGGTCTTTTCGGCGCAGAAGGCCTTGACCACCCGCTC
>CALURS010000166.1 GCA_944323215.1 Candidatus Gastranaerophilales bacterium
AACTATCAAAGTATGTGGAATTTTAAGTACAGTAAAACAAACCCGCCTTGACAGCGGCAGGTTGAAATCCTTGGCTCAGAGGGTTAAACATGGGTCGTACAAGAGAAGTATTAGATTTACTTAGCTTGGGTAAAAGTATTTCAGATCTTATGCAGCGTATTAAAACAGAAGATATGTCAACCTAGCAGAAATCAGGCAAAATATCGTCAAAATGACCCCGAAACCATCCTATCTGCTCAACTGACATACGGATTAACAGTGCTCGTGTCAGTTTAAGCGATGAACCCTAGGGTGTGTCTCGCTTTTTGTCTTGCTGCTACACGATATGCCAGATATCTTTTACCACGGTATCCATCTGCTCCGGTATGGCATATGGGACCAGCAGCATGGGTAGTGGGGACTGGTATTGCTAGGTGGGGTATGCCGGATCTCTCTATACCTTATTCCTATAATATAGATACTGATGCTTTTTCATTGGCCTTTACGCGAAGGACCACTTTTTATCACTATGCTCGTCCAGTAATTATAATTGTACCTTAAGGCGCTTCCATTTAAATATAACCATTCCTACTCAACTATTCTAATTCAAACAATTACTTGATTTTTTCACGAATTTTTTTGTATAGTCTTTTTGATCGGAAGGAATTATAACATAATTTTTTATATTATCTCTGAAAAAAGACAAACGCATGTATTATTTAAAAAAATTAGGTCATCAAGAATTAGGAAGTATAGGCGATGATGGTAACCCACAACGTGGTAGATATATTTATATTTCCAGTGACACAAGTGTTCTATCTTTTTTTCCCCCATTAACTACCCAAGCACGAAATGATAATGCTTTGCTCGCAGTTTTACCTTTGTATGAGGGTAAAAAGGTTTATTGCAATTATGTATATCATAACGATAGTTTTTTTGGTCGCACTAGAAATGAATATAGATTTTATCTGAATAAAGAATTGGAAAATAATGCTCTCTTGTTTCAAGTTGGTGACATAATCTTGTTTAAAAAAGACGTTATGGTTTTTGATAATGAAAACCAAAATGTTTACTTTATGGACAGAATAACCCCTGATAATGCATCGTTATATGCGCAATGTTCCGCTATAATTAATAATTCAAAAATCAGAGGAGGACATGCTATTACAGATATATTATTACCACAAGTAGAAGCTAGAATATCCGCAATCAAAAATAGCAGCAGTATTGAAGTATCAATAGGAAAAGATGTTACTACTACTATTATTAAAAAAAACGAAACTAGAGAAGATGCAGTTTCTGCTATAGCAGGCTTGTTTAATGCTATATCTTTCAGAGATTTTGTTATGACTGGTTATGGGAACAAGTGTGCTATTACAGGAAATGTTATTAGATGGAACAATTATAACAATCTGGAAGCAGCGCATATTTATCCAAAATCACACGGTGGTGAATTTTTGCCATCTAATGGAATTGCAATGTGTCGTGATTTGCATTGGGCTTTTGATAAAGGTTTTTTCACGATCGATGATGATTTTAGAGTCAGGGTGCATGATGATATAGATAGCGAATTCCTAAGAGAGTTTGACGGAAAGCAAATTCGTTTGCCTAGTGATCAATTTTTTGTTCCGAACAGAGATAATTTGCGATATCATAGAGACAATGTGTTCGGATTATTTAAAACTACTGGGAGATTATAAACATGTCATTAAACGTAATAGATATGTTTGCTAGTTGTGGTGGGCTATCTTGTGGCTTTATACAAGCCGGTTTTAATGTTATTGCGGGAATTGATAATGATCCGATCGCATTAAAAACATTTGCGGAAAACCATAAGAAATCAAAAGCACTACAATTAGATTTATACAACAAAGAATCTATTGAAAATATAGCTAAAGAAGTTGGTGATGCATCTATTGATGTGATTATAGGTGGTCCACCATGTCAGGGATTTTCTTTAACTGGCACTCGTAATTTTGAAGATAAACGGAATAGATTGTACTTATCCATGTTGGATGCGGTGAAACGTTTTAAACCTAAAGCATTTTTGATTGAAAATGTTGCCGGCATGGCGACATTATACGGTGGATTTGTTAAAGATGAGATTCTGAAACGCTTCGATAAATTAGGATATAATGTAAATCATAAAGTTGTATGTGCTGCAGATTACGGCGTTCCACAAATAAGAAAGCGATTAATATTCGTTGGTATCAGGAAAGATTTAGGTAAAAGCTACACTTTCCCAGAACCTTTATTAACTCCCGCAAATTATGTAACATGTGCAGATGCGTTGTCTGATTTGCCATCTTTAGAACATGATATTGGTACAGAAGAAACAAAATATGTTAAATCACCTATAACACCGTATCAAAAAGAATTACGTCATAACAGTAAAGCATTATATAATCATGTTAAAACTATACATTCACAACATGTTATTGATGTCATATCACAAGTGCCAGATGGTGGTAATTATAAAGATTTACCAGAAGGCGTAGGGAATTCTAGACGATTTCATGTTGCCTGGACTAGATATAGCAGTAAAAAACCATCAAACACTATAGATACAGGACATAGGAATCATTTTCATTATAAATACAATAGAATTCCTACTGTTCGAGAGAATGCGAGGCTTCAATCCTTTCCAGACGACTTCAAATTCTTAGGCACCAGAACCCAACAATATAAACAAGTCGGTAATGCTGTGCCGCCACTTATGGCCAAAGCATTGGCAACAGAACTGAAAAAAGTGTTAAAAAATGAAGAATCTTAAACAATATAATGTTATAGATCTTTTTGCTGGATGTGGCGGTTTGACTGATGGTTTTGAGCAAACCAAACACTTTAATACTGTAGCTTGTGTTGAATGGGATGAGTATGCTATTCAAAACTTAAAGAAAAGGTTAAAAGATAAGTGGCATTATAAAAATGTAGACGATTTCGTATTACGATTTGATATACAACAAACAGATAAGCTATTCAAAGGTTGGTCAAATGATGATAAATATGGTAGTTCTGTCGGATTAGATAAACTTATTTCTGGTCAAGTTGATGTTATCATAGGCGGTCCCCCTTGTCAGGCTTATTCTATGGCAGGTAGGATACAAGATAAGAACAATATGAAACTTGATTACAGAAATTATCTTTTTGAAAGTTATTTGTCTGTTGTAGAGAAATACAAGCCAAAACTCATAATTTTTGAAAATGTACAAGGTATTTTGAGTGCTTGTCCGGATGGAGAAAAAATAACTTCTAAAATTCAAAAAGCCTTCAAAAAAGCTGGTTATCATATTTTATCTGATTTAAAGAACGCATTATTTGATGTTGCAGACTTTGGTGTTCCACAACACCGCAAAAGGGTCATAATATTTGGTATTCGTTCTGATATATATAAACGTTTTGATAAACTTTTAAACGAATTCTACGAAGTGTATATGCCTGCACATAAAGTAAAAAAATTTCAAACAGTTCGTGATGCTATTGGCGATCTGCCGAAACTGCTTCCTATACACGGAACGGCGAAAATAGCATACACTGAAGATACCAATTTTTTTAATCATAAAGCCAGATATCAAAGTGATAGAGATAAAAACATTTTTAAATTGTTAACACAAGATATAGAAAATGGAACAAATAAGTATTCTGATATTAGTTCCTTAAAAAAATTATATACCAAGATTACGGGCAAAGAATCCAATATCCATAAATATAATGTTTTAAAATGGAATGAACCTAGTAATACAATTCCTGCACATTTATGCAAAGACGGCTTACGCCATATTCACCCTGATTCAACTCAAGCAAGAACTATTACTGTTAGAGAAGCTGCAAGATTACAAAGTTTTGATGATGATTTTGAATTTATTGGGCCACAGACAGAACAATTTAAAATGATTGGAAATGCAGTTCCACCGAAATTCGCTCGTGTTTTAGCAGATGTTGTATATGAAATTTTATTAAAGTTAGACCTGTAAAAAGATTTAAACATGTTGACACTAACACAATATGATCAGATAAAGAAGAAATACGGTAAAACAGCTAGTTGGGCTATTTGGGCAGAAGAAGGTAAAACACCCAAATCAAATATTTGTGATTTAAGTATTTTTAATGATAATCGTATTCTAAAAATATTGAACCCAAATTATGTTTTTGTTGGTTTAAATCCTTCTGTTCAAGATGCTGATAAAGATACTTGGCATAATTTCCACAGTAAAGATACTAAAAGACAAAATGACTATAAATTAAGATACGCTTTGAAAAATACTAAATTCTGGGGTGCGTATTTAACAGATTTGGTATCAGATGTAGAAGAAACAAATTCTAATAAAGTGTCTATATCTGTTAAAAACGTCAACAAAACATCTTTTAAAAGTCGTGACGAAGAAGAAGTTGCCGGATATGCGGAC
>CALURS010000167.1 GCA_944323215.1 Candidatus Gastranaerophilales bacterium
TTTAATTTGAATAAAATAAAGGAAATTGAAGTCTTAAATACATACTTCAAGCGCGATCCTCATTTCTCGCTTAAGGAATTCAGCGAACAAGCCTTTGGCGTTTATCAAGAAAAGCCTTTTGACGTTGAGTGGCTGTTTGATGCAGAAGTTGCGGATTCAGCGGCCCAGTATACATTTCATCCGAAACAAGAAACAATTAAAAACCCGGATGGCACGTTAACCGTTAAGTTCCGGGCCGGCGGTGCACGCGAGATGGACTGGCACCTTTACACATGGGGTGCCCATGTAAAGGTTATAAAGCCGGAAGATTTTGATGAGAGAAAGGTTTGGAAAACAGTATGAATGATGTTTATGTAAAATATAAAAATTTATCTGAGGAAGATACAAAACGTATCGAGATTACACCTGCTATTACTAATAAAGGATGGCATTCTGAAACCCAAATAAGAATGGAGTACCTATTCACTAATGGCAGAATAATGGTAAAAGATAAAGAAATCCGTAAAGGTAAAAGAAAAAAAGCTGATTATTTGCTTTTTTATAAGCCGAATTTTCCTATAGCAATTGTAGAAGCAAAAAAATTTCATAAAGATGTGAGTGATGGATTACAACAAGGTATGGCATACGCAGAATGTTTGAATGTTCCTTTTGCATATAGCTCAAATGGTAAAGGTTTTTATGAACATGATTTTCTAACAGGAAAAGAACGAGAATTAGCAATTAACGAGTTCCCGACACCTGAAGAATTGTGGGAAAGATATAAGCAAGCGAAACAAATTTCCCAAACAGAAGGTAATAATATTTTATCAGATTATTATGTAGATACTTCTGGTAAAGAACCAAGATATTACCAGAGAAATGCTATTAACAAAACTGTAGAAGCGGTGATTCGCGGTGAAAAGCGTATTCTTTTAGTGATGGCTACAGGAACAGGAAAGACCTATACTGCATTTCAGATTATCTGGCGTTTGTGGAAATCTAAGCAAAAAAAACGTATTTTATTTTTGGCTGATAGGAATATTTTAATAGATCAGACAAAAGTCCAAGATTTTGCACCATTTGGTAATGCTATGACAAAGATAGAAAATAGGAGCGTTGATAAGGCTTATGAAATATATTTATCTCTGTATCAAGCAGTAACGGGAACAGAAGAAGAGAAAAATATATATAAGCAGTTTTCTCAAGATTTCTTTGATTTAATAATTGTTGATGAATGTCACCGTGGCTCTGCCAAAGAAAATTCATCATGGCATGAAATTCTAAAATATTTTAGTTCAGCAACTCAAATAGGTATGACCGCCACACCAAAAGAAGATAGAGATATTTCTACAAGTCAGTATTTTGGTAAACCTATTTATACATACTCCTTAAAAGAAGGTATCGCTGATGGCTTTCTCGCTCCTTATAAAGTAATGAGGGTAATATTAGATAAGGACTTGGGGTGGAGACCAGAATTTGGAAAATTGGATAAATATGGTAATGAGATTCCTGATAAGGAATATACGGAAAAAGATTACGATAAAGATATAATACTCAATGCTAGAACAGAATGTGTGGCAAAATGTGTTATAAAATTTCTGCGTGAAAATGATCCATATGCAAAAACAATTATCTTTTGTGAAAATATTAATCATGCTATGCGAATGAGAAATGCTATAGCAAAGGTTGCCGATGATCTGATGAAAGAGAATAGTAAGTATGTTATGCAGATTACCGGTGACAATTTAGAAGGGAAACAAGAGTTAGATAATTTTATTGCGTTGGATGAAAAATATCCGGTTATTGCTGTTACGTCTCGACTTATGACAACTGGTGTAGATGCAAAGCTCTGTAAGTTGATTGTCCTTGATAGAACAGTAAACTCAATGACAGAATTTAAACAGATTATAGGCCGAGGAACGCGTGTAAATGAAGAATATCAGAAATATTACTTCACTATCATGGATTTTCGTAAGGCGACAAAATTATTCGCAGATCCAGAATTTGATGGTTATCCGACAGAAATAAAAGTTGTAGCTGGTGCTGATGTTGAAGAACCAAACGATGAACCGGATGAATGGACTATAGAAGAAGATCCAGAAGAAATATCAGAAGGAGAATGGGAAGGTGGTGAAGTTATTGATGAAGAACCACAAAATAATAAATATGTAATTGATGATGTTCCTGTATCTATTGTAGACAAAAGAGTTCAGTGGTTAGATGAAAATGGAAAGCTTATAAGCGAGAATATACAGGATTATTATAAAAATTTCATATTGAAACGATATGATACGGAGGATTCTTTTCGGTCTGCATGGATGGGGGCTCGTAAGAAGACGGCTTTTATAAAACATTTGATTGATGAGGGTTTAATTATAAAAGAATTAAAGGCTATATATCCAGCAGATATTGATATTTTTGATATAATTCTTAAAAATACTTACGATATCGAACCTATAACGCGTTTTCAACGTGCTGATTTTTGTAAAGAATTTTTAGCACAACTACCTGATGGAAAGAAAGATTTTTATATTGATGTATTATCTAAGTATGTAGAATTCGGAATTTATGCGTTTGAAGATAGAAAAACTTTAGAAACCCCAGATTTTGAGAAAAAGTTCGGTAGGCCTGTAGAATTATTTGGAAAAATCGGCGGTAATGAAGAATATTTAAATACTATAGAAAAATTAGAACGTTTGATGTATGGAGGCAAATAGAATGTCAAATGTAAGCCAAATTGTAAAATCCATTCAAAAAATTATGCGTAAAGACCCTGGCGTCGATGGCGATGCTCAAAGACTGGGACAACTTACTTGGATGCTATTTTTAAAAATCTTTTCCGATAGAGAAAAAGAAAATATTCTTATCAACGATGATTACGTATCTCCAATTCCCGAAAAATTAAAATGGTCTTCATGGGCAGAGAATGATGAAGGTATAACTGGCGAAGAGTTGCTAGATTTTGTAAATAAAGAACTGTTCCCTGGACTTAAACAATTAGATATTTCTGATCCAAATGCTGCTATGGTCCGATCTGTTTTTGAAGATACTCATAATTATATGAAATCTGGACAATTACTTCGTCAGGTTATCAATAAGATAGATGAAATTGATTTTAATAAAGGGACCGACAAACATTTATTTGGGGATATTTATGAACAATTATTAAAAGACCTTCAAAATAATAAACATTCTGGAGAGTTCTATACTCCACGTGCTGTTACTCAGTTTATGGTGGAAATGACGGCTCCAAAATTAGGCGAGAAAATCTTAGACCCAGCATGCGGTACTGGCGGATTTTTGGCTTCTGCCGTTAAGTATCTAAATCCTCAATTAAAAACAGGTCAAGCTTTTAATACGCTACACGACTGTATTATGGGTTGGGAAAAGAAACAGCTTCCATATATTCTTTGTACAACAAATATGATTTTACACGGAATAGACGCACCAAATATTAAACACTTTATAAACGGCAGTTTGGCTCGTCCATTAAGTGATTATTCTGAAAAAGATAAGGTAGATATAATTCTGACTAATCCACCATTTGGCGGCGAAGAAGAAGATGGAATAGAATCTAATTTTCCGGCATATGTCAGGACAAAAGAAACAGCAGATCTGTTTTTAGTACTTATTATTAAACTGCTTAAAAATACAGGAAGATGCGCTATGGTTCTACCTGACGGCGCACTATTCGGAGAAGGTGGTGCTAAAACTCGCATTAAAGAAGAATTACTCACAAAATGTAATTTACATACGGTCATCAGATTACCAAAAAGCGTTTTTGCGCCATACACTAGCATTAATACAAACCTTCTGTTCTTTGATAAAAAAGGTCAAACTAAAGAAACATGGTTCTATAGATTAGACATGCCTGAGGGCATAAAAGCTTTTAATAAAACAAAACCGATGCAACTAGAACACTTTGATCCTGTTAGAGAATGGTGGAATAATAGACAAGAAATTCAAGAAGATGGCTTTGATAAAGCGAAAAAATATTCATTTGAAGAATTGAAAACTAGGAATTTTAATTTAGATCTTTGCGGCTATCCAACGATAGAAAACGTTATACTGGAACCAAAGGAGCTGTTTGAACAATTTGAACAACAAAAAGCCGCGTTAGAAACTGAAATGTCGGAAGTAATTACTCAAATTAAAAAAATATTAGGAATAAATTAAATGAAAGCAATTGATCTTAAAAATTCTATACTACAGCTCGCAATATCTGGTCGTCTCGTTTCACAAGATCCGTCAGACGAACCGGCAAACCTACTGTATGAGCGGATTCAAGCTGAAAAGAATAAGCTGATTAAAGAAGGAAAAATAAAATCGCAGAAAAAAAACGGTCGTATAAATTCCGCAGAAACACCGTTTAAAATTCCGGATACATGGAT
>CALURS010000168.1 GCA_944323215.1 Candidatus Gastranaerophilales bacterium
TAACAACTCTTGCATTTGAGTAGTTGACAATTCTGTGTTAATATCTATTTTTGCCAATAATGAAATTATATCAGCCATATCAGCTTTACCATCATTAATTAAGCCCTTTAATGTTTCAAGTTCATTAATAATCTCAGCTACAGCATCATCAGTAGTCTTATCAATAGATATTCCTAATTCACTCATTGCCGTATTAATTGTTTCTACAACCTCAGCATTATTTTCATTTAATACTTTAATTAATTCATCATAATTAATTTTGCCGGTATTTTCAGATATTTTATTAAGTACTGCAATTGCTTCTTCAAATCTTGTATCAAGTTTAGCTAACAGTCTTGCTTGCTCATCATTTGAAGCTACAAGTTTTTCAAGATATTCATTTTGTTTATTTCCGTTTTCAAATATCATTGCCAAATAATCAGCATTTGTTTTGTTTCCAGCCTTAACATTTTCATTGATTTCTGTAATACCGCTTAAAATATCATTTAATTGCGCACTCATTCCTTGTAATGTTTCATTAATGCTTCCAAGCAACTCAGAGATTTCCTTTAATGCTTCAGCTACAGTTAATTTGCCATCCTCTATTGATACATAAATTTGATGTAATTGTTCAAGTTGTAGTTTATCTAATGTATTACCTTCAATTAATGCATTATACATAAGTTCCATCATTTTTTCTGATGTAATTTGACCTTCGTTATATGCATCTAAGAATGATTGTAACAATTCTTTTAATTCTCCTGTTTGAGATGAAATTGTTGCTTCCATAGATGATACAATTGTCTTAATTTCATTTATAGCATCAACGATTTTTTGAGTTCTTTCTTCTGCTGTTAATTCACTATTTTCATATATTTCTGTAATCTTATCTATTAATTCAGCATTATTAGTATTTATAATTGATCCTAATCCGTCAATTTTATCAATTAACTGAGTATTACCATCCTTAATATCTGCCCAAATTAGTTCAAGAACTGCAATTACAGATGTATTACCATTTTCAATTGCAGCTTTGATTGTTTCCATATATGCGATTATTCCATCACCATATTGTTTAACCAAATCATTATTTTCCTGTAAAGTTACTAAGATAATATTTAATAACTCTAATCCTTGCTTTGTTAATTCAACATTTTCAGAAGTATTATTATCGATATTTTGAGCAAGTCCCTTTATTACGTCCATTATAGCAGTCATTGTTGCATAATAAGCTTTATCTTGCTCTTGACCTGCTTCAATTAATGCTGACAAATTCGAAATAGCTTCAAGAATTTGATCAGAATATGTATTATTTTGTGAAATTAATTGTTGTAACAAATCTATAATTTGTTGAAGATATTTTTCGGAATTATCTTTAACTGTTACATTCCACGTTTCGTTATTTGTCATCTCTGTTTTTTCGCAAGAACTTAAACCAAAGATTGCTGAGCCCAACAGAAGTGCAGCAGCACCATAGTTGCCAAGTCCTTTAAGTCCGTTAAGACCTTTAAATGCAGGTTGCTGAGGATTTTGCTTTGTCTCATCCTCTGCACTAGGGTTTGATTGGTAATTAAGAATATTATTTTTATTTAATAATTTCTTTAACCCCAAATTTTGGTTTGTGATATCCATATTTACTCCTTTCAAGTAATTATAATACTTTTTGTGACTTTCGCTTAAAGGAGTATAAAGATTTTTTTTTGCCTTTTTTTTAGTATAAATTTACAAATCGTTACATTTTTTCAGAAATCCGCATTGATTTATTTTTATTTATCATATCAATCAAAACAGATTTAGCCTTATTTAATTGTCTATCATTTTTCTCATCAGGTGAAACGTTCCCTGAATCAACTATAATATTAGGAGTTATACCTTTGTTATTAATATCGTGATTAAGAGGCGTTAAATACTTAGCTATAGTTAAATTGATACCTGTTTCGTTTGGCAATGGAATTACGCTTTGAACCATTCCTTTACCGAATGATTTATGTCCGACAATTGTAGCTAATTTATAATCCTGCATTGCTCCGGAAAATATTTCACTGGCAGATGCACTTGCTTCATTTATTATTATTACTATTGGCTTATGAATTTTGTGAATTGACGGATTTGCTTTTATAACATTTCTTTTCCCATTTCTAGTAACAACACTAACTATTGGACCAGAATCAACAAATGATTCTGCAAGCATTACCGCATTGTCAAGCAAACCACCGGTATTCCAACGTAAATCAATTATTAAGCCTTCACAATTTTTTGTTTCCTCCAGTGCAGCAGCAAACTCTGATTCCATATCTGCGCTTAAAAAACTATTTAAATTTATATAGCCGATATCATCATAAATTTTTGTTTCTATGGTCTTTATCTTTATTTCTTCACGCTGTAATTTTTTTTCAAATATATTACTTCCTCTTTTTATAGTCAAAGACACAAACGTACCCTTTGCTCCTCGAATTAATTCTGCAACTTGATCAATTTTTTTCCCGTTACATTCAGTATTTCCTACTTTTAAAATAATATCATTTGGCATCAGCTGTGCCTTTTGAGCCGGAGTATCCGGCATAACACTAAATACTGTTATCTTACCTGCATCATTATATATATTTACTCCTATACCATATATTTTTGACTTTATTGAAGTATTTAAATCTCTAAACTCTTCCTTCGTTAAAAAATGAGTATAGGGCTCATTTAAACTTGCTACCATTGTGTCTATAGCAACCTTCATATCGTCTTCTGTTTTAATTTTATTTTTATAATGTTTTTTCCACCTACTCCAATCCTGATAATTCAGATTTTCTTCTATATATTGTTTTTCTATTATATTGGAAACCATCTCAAATAATTTTTGCGGTTCCATCTTTTCCTTATTAATTAATAAACGATTGTTTTTTATTTCTACAGTTTTTGTGTAGGTGTCATAAAAAAACTTATTTAAGCCTATAAAACAAATTATTATTGCTATAACTATCAGATATCTTTTACTCATACTTTAATTATAGCAATAATATATTTTTTCTTTCAATAATTCTTTTATCTGACATTTGGATAATATTTAATTTATCTTCTATTATGCTGCAAATATATTTTTTGTTTCATCAATATCCACGTCAAATATTTCATCTTTACTTTCTTCTTTAGTTAAATCCTTGTTTCTTTGAAATTCATTTAAAGCAGCTTTACTATTCAAAAATTTCAGAGATTGCTCCAAACTATTACTTTGACAAGCTCGTGCTGAAATATTATAAATATATGTTTCTGCAGGAATATATGTTTTGGTAGTATAATCATCTCTTGTTTCTAAAAATCTTTCAATACTACGTTCTTTTTTCTCTGCGTTTTCAAAAATTCTTTTTGCCAATTTGCGTAGAGCTTGTTGATTCCGCTGCCCTGATGAATGGGGGTTATTCCTTATTGAAAAATCTGCTACCATTATATTATCCCTTTTTATTTCCTTTATCCCTATTATTCATATCGGCAATTTTTTAATAAACTTTAATTTTTTTATTCTTTTTGTTACATTTCTTAATATACTTTTAATAGAAAAGCCCTGCACATAGTGCAGGGCTTTCAATATTGGATAAAAAAGAATTATTACTCTTTAACAAATTCAGCATCAATAACATCATCATCTTTAGAACTGCCACCATTTGAGTTATCGGTACTATTATTATTTTGCGCATTTTCGCCTTCTTTTTGAACTTGCTCATACGCTTTTTGAGAAATACCGAACATGGTTTGTTGAAGCTCTTCAGACAATTTTTTAAGCTCATCACTTGATTTATTTTCATCAAGAGCTTTTTGTAAAGCAGCTTTGTTGTCATCAAGTTTTTTCTTATCATCGTCAGAAATTTTGCCTTCGAAATCTTTAACAATTCTTTCAGCAGATGCGATAAGAGAATTTGCATTATTCTTGATTTCAGCTTCTTCTTTTTTACGTTTATCTTCACTTGCATTTGCTTCAGCTTCTTTAACCATTTTTTCGATATCTTGCTCAGACAAGTTAGAAGAATTAGTAATAGTGATTTTTTGTTCTTTATTAGTAGCTTTATCTTTTGCTGAAACATTAACAATACCGTTAGCATCGATATCAAATGTAACTTCAATTTGAGGAACACCTCTCATTGCGGGAGCAATACCTTCCAATCTGAACATACCAAGAGATTTATTATCGCTTGCCATTGGTCTTTCACCTTGAAGAACATTAATATCAACGGCAGTTTGGTTGTTTTCAGCTGTAGAGAATACTTGTGATTTAGATACAGGGATTGTAGTATTTCTTGGAACAAGAGGGGTCATAACACCACCTAATGTTTCAATACCCAAAGTTAAAGGAGTAACATCCAACAATACTATATCTTTAA
>CALURS010000169.1 GCA_944323215.1 Candidatus Gastranaerophilales bacterium
ATTCCAAGTCCACTGCCTAGCATTGACCAAAATCCGCCGCCAGCAAATCCAAAACCAAATGCACTGCCGCATCCTGAACTACGTCTGCCACCGTTAAAGATATTTATTACTTTTGTGTTTCTTACGCTTACACTACCGTGACAGTGTCTTGCATCAAAGTTACATGGAAGTACCCAGACCATAATCTTATCCTCTTATTTTGTACTGCTTACATATATAAAGTATATACAAATTTCATAATTTCACATTTTAAGCAATTTGTTACAAAACTTTACATTTATACCCAAAGCCTTTATTTATTGATAAGGTAAATTTTATAAAAAATATAACTAAGATATGAGTATATATATTATATATAAGAATGCAAATATAAAAATCAGGCGACAGGTTCTATAATATAATCAGAGATAAAATCCTTGCAGATCCGTCAATCATCAATGCAATGGGTAAGAAAACCAACTGGGATGAAGCAAGACAAAAAGAAGCAATTAATGAATACATAAAAGACTTTGGCGCTGAGATTGCTAAGCAGCTTGGTATAGAGGATTCTTCTAAACTCTACCCAGGGAAAGTCCTTGATTTTTCAAAAGTTAATTGGCCACAGCCAAATATATTTAATTGGTGGTTTAATTATTAATACAAAAAAATATAACAAATCGGGCATGGCTTACGCAATGCCCGATTCTTTGTAATAAAAAAAACTATTTTACCATCGCTGAAACTTCGCTTGTTATATCATCACCGCCGTATAATACAACACTCTTTGCAAGTACATAATCAAATTTCTTTTCTTGAGCTTTCTTCTTTATCTGTTCTCTAATTTTGCTCTCAATTGCTCCAATCTTGGTGTTATATTCTCTTTCAAGAGCTGATTTCTTTGTGTTGAATTCCTTTGTGTACTTGTCCTCTATTGCAGCAATCTTTTGTAAGTCGGTTTCTTTGGCAACCTCCATTCTTGCATTTGCTACAATCTTGTTAAGTTCTTCGAGTTTTGTATCATACTCTCGTTTTAATTGTTTAACCTGTGCAGAATTGTTTACAACAGCCTGTAAGTCTACAACCCCTATTTCTCCTGCAAATGCCAAATTAGAAAACATTAATACAACGGCGGATAATACTAAAATTCTTTTCATAAAAATACCTCATCTCCTTTTCTACAACAAAACAATAAGATATTTTATGAAAATTTTAATCACCCTATAGGCTAAAAAAAACAGGTAGGGCAATCCTTCCTGTTAAGATTTTACACTAGCCGAAATATAAATAGCAATTTCATTATACAACATATTTTCGAAAAATACAAATTTTCTGAGGAAAAATAATCCCCTAAATTAACAAAATCCAAGTAATTAAAGGGTTATAAGTATATACTCTTTACGTTAATAATTGTTACAAAATACTGTATTTCATAGTTTTTTTTAAGTACCATGATATAGGAAAGGATGTTGGATATGGTTAAACTCGGAATTTTAGAAAAAATACTTCCGCCAGATAATAAAGTGTTCTTTGATTGCTTTATTGAAGCGGCTAATATATGTAAAAAAAGTGCTATTTTGTACAACGAAGCTCTCATCCATGGTATTGATGAAGAGCTTTTACTTCAAATGAAGTTCCAAAAGCATAAAGGTAAAGATATGGAACGTGAAGTTATTACTATGCTAAATAATACTTTTATTACTCCTATCGATAGAGAAGATATTCAACTTCTGACTATCTCGATTAGAAAAATTAATAAAAAAATCTGTAAAGCCTTTATGAATTACAATCTATATAAAGTCACAGCTCCTACTGAAGAAATGTTTCAACAGGGTAAAGTAATAATTAAGGCTACGACTGAGTTGGTTCATTGTGTAAGTTTGCTAAAAAAATTGCACAAAATCAAAGCTATTACTGATTCCAGAAATACTATGAAAGAAATAGAAACTCTAGGTGATGATGTAATGTATAGAGGAACAGAAGAATTGTTCTCAGGGAAGTTTGATCCGATTACTGTAATAAAATACAGTGATATATACAAAGACCTTGAAGATGCACTTGATAAGTGTACTTCGGTAGCAGATATTGTACTTAATATAGCAGCAAAGAACAGTTAATTATGACACATTTAATTTTATTTTTGGTATTAATAATCGCCGTTGCTTTAGTATTTGAGTTTATCAACGGATTCCACGACTCAGCAAACGCCATTTCAATGGCAGTATCAACCAAGGCACTAAGTCCTCGTTATGCAATTCTGTATGCGGCTATATTTAATTTCGCAGGTGCACTTTGCGGAACTCACGTTGCTAAAACAATTGGTGTTGGTATGGTAGCTCACGATGCAATAACTCAGTTGACAATATTATGTGCACTTTTAGGTGCTATTGTTTGGGGATTAATTACATGGTGGATAGGTATTCCGTCATCATCATCACATGCTTTAATCGGTGGCTTACTTGGTGCTTCTGTTGTTCATACTTATTTTAAGTTGGATCAGCAGTATGATTTGATTTTCAGATTTAGAACGTTTAGGTTTGAACATCCTGCTCTTGACGTTATTAATGGCACTAATGTTATGCATAAAGTTTTAATCCCAATGGTAACTTCTCCACTGTTAGGATTTGTAATAGGGTTTCTTGTTATTGCAACCTTAATATTTTTCCTTTGGAGAATTAAACCTGAGTATCTGAACAGAACTTTTAAAAAGCTTCAGTTAATATCTTGTGGATTTTTAGCATTCTCGCACGGTTCAAATGATGCACAAAAAACAATGGGTATTATTACTTTAGCTTTAATTACTTTTGGATTAATAAAAGGCGATGATTTTCATATTCCAATATGGGTAATATGTATTTGTGCTCTTACCTTAGCCCTTGGAACTATGGCTGGTGGCTGGAGAATTATTAAAACAATGTCATCTAAAATCGTTAAAATTAAACCAATCCACGGCTTTGCGGTAGAAATAACCGCATCTGGTATCATTCTTGTTTGTTCTCATTTGGGAATTCCGGTTAGTACTACTCATATTATTTCAACAGCTATTATGGGTGTTGGTAGTATGACTAAAGCTAGTGCCGTTAAATGGGGACTTGTTAAAAATATTGTTACTGCCTGGATTCTTACAATACCTATTTGTATGCTGATATCAGGTGTTATTTATATGATGCTTATGCATACCCCGTTATCTGATTTATAATTTGAAAATCTTTTATTTAAAATAAAAAATAAGCCGCTTTTAAAGCGACTTATTTTTTTATGTTTTATTTATTATTAGTAAGTCATACCTGTAGTTGCAGGTTTCTTTTGAGGAGCTGCACCAGGAATTGATTGCCAGTTAGCAGCCATAATTTTCTTAAATGATTTAAGAGCTGTATCTTCTAACTCACCAAGCTCTTCAGCTTCCATAATAAGTTCTCTTAAAGGAAGAAGTGCTCTTTGATCCCTTAAAACACCTAATGCTGCTGCTGCACCTGCTCTTACTAAGTCATTTTCATTTTTATTTTTCATAACTTCAATTAATGCAGGTACTGCTTTTGTATCGTTTAATTTGCCTAATGATGTTACTGCATAAATTCTGACATTTACCCATTCATCATAAAGCATATTAATAATTTTATCTACAGCTTTTTTGTTTCCGATTTCACCTAAAGCTCGTGTAGCATCACAACGTACGTTAACTTTTTCGTGATCTAATGATTTCATTAATGCATCTGTTGCTACATCTCCAATTTCGATTAATGCATCTGTTGCTGTTATGCAAACTTGTGAATTTTCATCGTTAAGTGCTTCAACTAATGGTTCTACAACAATCTTTCCGCCTAAACGACCTAATGCACGTGCTGCACGAACTCTTACATCAACGTTTCTGTCTTCTCTTAATGATTCAATAAGGTGTTTTGTTGCTTTTGAATCACCTAGTTCTCCTAAGGCTCTTGCTGCATATAATCTTACTGAACCATTTTTATCATTCTTTAATACATCGATTAACGGTTCTACTGCTTTAGGGTCACCTAATTCACCTAATACCCTTGCTGCATTATATCGAACTTTTTCTGAACTGCTTGTTCTTAAATCAGAAAGTAATTCTGTGAATGTTTTTCTTACTTGTTTTTTCTTTCCGCTGACAGTTATTGCCATAAACGTAACCTCCGTTTCACGAATAATAATATATCTACACTTACATTTTTATAAAGTATTTTGTTTTTGGATAATTGCTTTTGAGGATAATTTTTGTAAACTTTTTGTTACATAAAACCTTATATTTCTTTATTTTCTTACGTTTGAGGTGTGTACGTTAGTTATCTTTTTTATATCTTTTTTAAATAATTAAGCGTAAAACCTACACTTAT
>CALURS010000170.1 GCA_944323215.1 Candidatus Gastranaerophilales bacterium
GGTGTTTTATGGTGACTCCATTTTAACTTACCATTTTCAACCTCAGTTAAGAATTTATAATACAGACAACTTTGCCCGTTGTGAGTAGATAATATTCTTAAGGGGAATCCCCACGTGATACATGGTCTCGCTGCTTTCCAAAGTTCGGCCGGATTGTTATGAAAAGCAAATTCGTCTAGTACAACTTTTCCACCTTTTGAACGGAATCCCTTTGGATTTGATGATAGTGCGTGAATTTTAGTACCGTTTGAAAAAGAAATGACATAGGCTTTTATATCCTTGTCCGAATCTATTACTTGTTCTCCCAAGTCTTTTGCAACAACGTTAAATAAGGTTGCCCATTGTTTGCAATAAAAAATATATTCACGAGCAGCTGATTCATCAGCAGAAGAAAACCAAACGGCAGGAACTTTTTTCTTTACACAATCAACTACATCTTCATAACTTTGTACATATGTCGCCCCTATTCTTCTTGATTTTTCCCATATTTTTATCTTTGATTTATCGTTCAGCCATCGAGTTTGATAAGGTAAAAAAAACGATGGCTTATTCGACATCTCTTTTTATTCCTAATATTTCTTCTTCAATTTGTGTTATTAAATCGGAAGATATTCCTTTTTTTGTTTCATCTTTTGAGTCTTTACGACAGATAATATCTTCGTAGTTTTTAACCTTAGTAAACATTGGAATTATTCGGCAAAAAGCATACATTCTACCGGGATCAACTTTTTCTCCGTTGTCCATATCAATAGAAATACCTTTCATCAATTTACGTGCAAATTCGTATAATTCTTCATGAAACAACTGTTTAGATTTTAGAAAATCACATTTTTTCTTATCCCAATCACCTTGTTCTTTCCAAGACATAATTGTTTTTCTATTAAGATTAAGACTTCTTGCTATTTCTTCAACAGTTTTAAAATCATAAATATACTGACGTTCCGCCTCGTTAAATAAATGTTTTTTGTTATTCAATTTCCGACTCCAAGTTATTAATCTTTTTTTTAAGCGAATTCATCTCAGAAGTGATTGAATGAAGTCTATTTATTGAAACTAATATTTTTTCAATATCAAGAGTTAACACTTCGGTATAAGGATTTAACAGAGTGCGAATTAAAATAATTAATCCGGATGCTTCTGTATCAAGAGTTCTATATTTCTTTTTTGCTTCTGCCAGCATTCCTTTGTATTGAAGTTTTTCTACATTCATTTAACAAGCTCCTTCTTAAGAATAGGACACCAAAGATTGTTATCTATTTTGTTTTCTATTCTTGAAAGCAATGCGGCATGATATTGATTTGTTTCAAGTAAGTCTTTCAATATTTCAAAGTTATTTTGAATTATTTGTTTGAAAGACTCTACTTGTGATTGATGATATATGTACCAAACAGCAAATATTAAGGCGGGAAAACCAATTGTTTCCATTAAAGGAGAAAGTTGTTCAAAAATTTCCATAATAAATTCCTTTTATACTGAAAAAGAAAAAAGAGCCTTAGCCCTGAAATTTAAAAATATATTGTCAGAATAAATCAATTTAAAATCGCATTTCAATTGTTTATTTCAAATAAATAATTAAAGACTTTTTCATTGAAAAAATCTAAGTAATAAACATTTGAAAAGTTAAAAATAAAGGAATTATACTCCAAATATGAGAAAAAAATCGGAGATTTAAATGAAATTTTTTGAAGTTTTTAGGGCCGGTGTTTATCCACAGGGTACTTATACAAAAAAAGAAATTAAACAAATTGCAGACAATTATAATCCGGAATTTTGCGAAGCCCCGGTTACAATAGATCACCAACAAGTGGGACCTGCATATGGTTGGGTAGAAAATGTAAAAGCTGATGGTGAAAAGTTAAAAGTTAGCTTTAAAGATATGCCGGAAGAGATGAAAAATGATGTAAATGCCGGAAGATTCAAAAAAGTTTCTGTAGAAATCTACAAAAATCTTGAAGGTAAAGGTTGCTATTTAAAAGCAGTTTCTTTCCTTGGTGCTGCTGCTCCACAAGTTAAAGGGCTAGAACCTATTAAATTTATGGAATCAGAATCTGATTGTTATGAGTTTGAAATGGATTCTTCAGAAACTGAGACATTTACAGAAGAAGATGTTAACAAATTAAAAGCTCAAATTAATGATTTAGAAAAACAAATTGCCACTTTTAAAGAAGGTAATAAAAGAACTGAAACAATTAGATCATTAAAAGAAAAAATTACCGAGTTAACAAACGAAGTTTCAAAATTCAAGGAAGAAGCTCAAGGCAAGGAAGAAATTGAACAGGAATTAAACTCAATTAAAATCAAGATTAAAAATAAAGAGTTTGATGATTTTATTGATAAACAAATTGAACAAGGTACTTTAATTCCAACTAATAAAAATGTTGTTTTATCTGTTCTTCAAGAACTAGATAACATTGAGAAATTTGGAGAAGAACAGAGTATTATAACAGACTTTAAAGCATTTATTGAATCACTTCCAAAACAAGTTGAATTTAAAGAAATTGCGACTAAAGATAAACAAGCAAAAGGCTCAATTGATGTCGAACCTTTTGCAGATGCTGACGAAGAAAGTCTTGAAGTATTCAAAGAAGCAAAAGCAATGGCAGCAAAAGAAAATATTTCTTTTAAAGAAGCATTACTGAAATTAAATATTTAACAAGGGAGTATTATGGGAAGATTAGACGAATTACGCATTAATGCGTATTTATCAGAAGTTGCACGCGGATATAGAAATAATGCGTTTGTTGCTGAAAATCTATTTCCTACAATTTATTCGGAAAAAGAAAAAGTTGATATTTTTCAATTTAATAAAGAGGCTTTTAACATTTATGATACAGAAAGAGCAATTAGAGCAAATTCTAATGTTATTTCTCCTCAAGGATTTTCAAAACATACAACTACTTTAACAGAACACGATTTATCATATCCGATAGATTACAGAGAAGAACAAGAGGCAGAAAAGGTTAAATTGCAACTCCACGCAACAAATGTTGTTACTAATGGTTTGCAATTAAAACACGAGAAGGCTTGTGCTGATTTAGTACAAGACCCAAATAACTTCCCTACAGGAAATAAACTGATATTATCTGGTTCATCTTGTTTTACTGATAATGCATCCGATCCACAAGGTGTTGTTGATGATGCAAAAGATGCAATTTCAAAGAAGATTGCACAAGATCCAAATGTTATGTTGATTGGTCAAGATGCTTGGAAAACACTAAAAAGACATCCACAACTAAAAGGTTTGATTTCTGATAATCTAAACAAATTAATTACTTTGGATTTGTTAAAGAAAATCTTTGAAGTTGAAAATATCCTTATTGGTAAGTCAATTTTTGCCGATAAAGACGGTAATTTTGTCCGTATTTGGAAAGACAATATTATTTTAGCTTATGTCCCAGAGCTTGGTTCTTCAAGAACTGAGTACGATCCTTCTTTCGCATACACAGTTAAAAAGAAAGACTCATTAAAAATTGATGAGTACAAAAAAGAAGGAAACAAAGTCAAATATATCAGAGCTACTGATATTTATGACCCATTTTTAGTGGGTGCAGAAGCAGGCTTTTTGATTTCAAAGGTTAATGGTTAGGAGTAGAAATGGCTAGATATAAAGTAAAACACACATCAATACTACATAATGGAAAGTTATATCCGGAAGGTAAAACCATAAATTTAAAAGAAGAGGATGCAATAAAACTTGCTGAATTTATTGAACTTATACCAGAAGCTACACAATCCAACGCTTCTCCAAACAACTCAACAAAACAAGTTGAACCAACAAAATCCAACAACGCAGATACCAACAACTCCAAAGGAGGAAATAGAGATGGGGAACAATAAAACATATAAACCAATTCTCATTGATACACTAAAGGCAAGTACAGATTTAAAAAAACAAAGATTTGCTGGATTTGATGGTAATTATTGCGAAGCAGGTAAAAAAGCATTCGGAATAGTTGATGCAGATACGTCAGCAGAGGAACTTGCTCCTATTGCACTCAATGGTATTTTACTTATTGAATGTGGTGGTACTATTTCGGCATTTGATGAAATTACATCTGATTCTGAAGGCAGAGCTATTGTTTGCTCAAGCCAAGATAAATCAAATGGTTTCGCCTTAGATTCTGGCGAAGAAGGTGATACTATTCGAATTGTAAGAGGAATATAAAAGTGTATTATTACTGCACTATTAAAAATATAGAGACTCAAATTTCGACAGCCACGCTTATTCAACTCACTTCTGATGAAAATCAAAGTGATATTGACAGAGTAGTCGCAGAAGAAGCCATCATTTATGCGTCTACAGTCATTGACGGGTATTTGAGAGG
>CALURS010000171.1 GCA_944323215.1 Candidatus Gastranaerophilales bacterium
ATTTACAATAAAATTGTCGACTTTATAGTTGCAGCAGAAGTTGTAGAAGATTTAAAAAAAACTCGTAAGGAGACAATTGAGCAAATAGATTCAAATGAAATTAAAAATACTGATACAAAACAAAAAGTTCAAGATAGTTTAAATAACTTTGGCTTAATGTAAATATAACAAATAGATCTAATCTATTCTCTTTTGGACAAATAGGTCAATGACATATATAACATTATGTGGAAAAATAGGTCATATGTTAAGAATGCAAAAATTAGGTCATAATATCAAAAAATATAGAGAAGCTCAAAAATTAAGCCAAGAGGCACTTGCAGAAAAACTCAACCTGTCCAAAGAATACATTTGCAGAGTCGAAAGAGGACAAAAATATATGAGCCTGAGAAAGTTATTTGAGCTTGCAGATATACTGGAAGTAGAGTTTTATAAATTAACCGATTTTAGCTAAAAGATTAATAATAAACTTCATGAATAATTTCTATAATCTTGTTTAAGAAGTTTTTATACTTAATTCTGTCAGCAGCCCCAGATAAAACAATATCAGCATGTTTTTTGCATGGTTTTATATAAATTTCTGCTTTTTCATTTGCGTTAGAATAGATAAAATCAGCAGAGTCACCCAAGCCCCGTTCTTTAGCTCTTATATAGAAACGTTCTTTTTTGATGTTTTCATCAATATCAACATAAATTTTAAAATCAAAAGCATCTTTAACTTTTTCTGTAAGAGTAAACAAACCTTCAGAAATAATAATTTTAGAAGGTTTAGCAAATGTATGATTATCATGTCTTATAGCGGTACCGCTCATATCATATTTAGGCAAATAAGTAGACTTACCGGACAATAATTCCTTAATATGCTTACTCATCAATTCAAGTTCAAGAGCCTGAGGTACATCCAAATCATAATGTTTTGCAAATTCAGAGAACGATCCTGCCGCCTTAACCATTTCAGAACGATCGTAATAATAATCATCTGTATTAACACTTGTTATTGCATCTTCGATATTAAATTCTGTAGCAAAAGATTCAATAGTATCAATTAAATCCTTGGTAATTGTAGACTTACCACTTGCTGTTTCTCCTGCAATACCAATAGATGCCGGCATTTTTATCCTGCCGGACAAGTAAGCTGTTATCTTCTTTAAAACAAAAGGACTGTAACTAATAAGTATTGAGTCCTTTTGTTTCATTTCTTGTTCAAATACAAATTCTAAATAACGTTCTATTTTTTCAAATAAAGAAATTTGTATAGTCGAATTTTTTATTTCAGTTTTTATTGAATTTTTAATCATAATTCTTTTTTAAACTTCCTTGCTGTTATTATATACGATTTAAAACAAAAATTAACTATTTTTTTACTAAAATTAACTTATTTTTTACATAAATTTACAGTTATGAAAACTCTTAAAAAAAAGTAACAGTAGTTATTTATATAGATTTGACAAAAATTTTGTATTAATTATGGATGTACATACAAAGCATGCCACCCTTCCCCCAAAAAATGACTGTGTTAAATAATCTTATCAATTGAATTTATATCGCTGTTTATATTTTTTATCGCATTTAATTTTTCAGCCCAAATATCTCCTATCTTAAAAGTTTTGGTTGGTGTTTCTGGTTTAAATTGATTATAATAAGACATAGTACGTGCTGAATAGATTTCACGAGTTATATCATCAAAGCGTGTTGGTATTCTTTTTACTTGGGCGACAATATTTTTAGAAATTCTCATTACACAAAACTCCATTTGAAATTACACATAAATATAAAGTAATTTTCTAACTAAGGATTGCGCATTCAAATAATTAATATTTGTAAATTTTTTTTGCATTAAATAGCAAAAAAAATTATGTTAGAGTTTATAAATCTAATAAAAGAATTAACAGCTATGACCATAAATTTTACAGGAATAAAAAATCCACAAATATTAATTAGTCGCCACGGCTCACTTTTAGATGTCGGAAGCATTAACAGCGATGAATCCATAAATAGGATAAGAATGAAGTGTTATTTAGATAATACATTAGAGACAAAGGAGTTAAGTGAGTTTAAACGCGTAATTACTCAAGATTCGAACTTATCAGAGAAATTTAGCAATTTTACAGATAAAGATTGTTTACAAATAGATATTTCTCCCTCAAGAAGTCCTCGAAACTTCGGATACAGTATAAATTTGAATGGAGCAGAAGTTAATCAATGGGACAAATCAATATTTGGGATTTGTACCTTTCTCTGCGCAATAACAAAATCATTATTAAATAAAAACGATTTAACACCAAAGCTTCAAAAATATATTAAAGTCATGAATATTGTTTCGGATAGAATCGGAAAAGAATCGCTCAAGTATGTAAAATAGTTTTTAATTTTCAATACTAAGATTCATAAATTCAATATCATCATAGTCAATATAAGCAGTTTGCATCATATTTCTACCGGTCTTAATAGTTATTTCATTTTTAGCATTTGGTCTTATAAGATTTTTAGGTAGTTTGATTCTTTGATTATCACCATTTAACTCAATTTCTGCAATTTTATTTCCGTTAAAAAACACTTCAGGGGGGCTAGCATAGGAGTTAACAATTTGGTTTTGTCCCATACTCCTAGCAAGTGCCGTATCAATTCCGATAATAGAACCAATGACGAAATAAACCGCTTTATTTGTATCAATATTTTTCAAATCAAAAACCTTAGTATAAAAAGGTCCAATAGCCTTCATAGAAAACTGCATCGCATTAGCAGATAGGTCAGAAAAATTATCATCACCCAAATGATACATGTCTTTGTCAATAACAAGATCATTAGCATTAGTTTTTTCAATGCCAAGTGTAAGCGGTGCTGCAAGGGAAAATCTATCAACTGTCATCGAAAAAGGTCTGTAGTTTTCTTTTTCGACAGAGAGAATAGAAGTTCCGTCAACATGAGTATTTAATTGAAAAACTCCGTTTTCATCAGTAAAAGTGGAATAATTTTGTTTAGGCAAAGAAACCCTTGCCCCGCTTATAGCTTGATTAGTATCTCTATCTATTACGACATTGGAGTCCCCCTGACCTATTTCGGAAACCCCGCCTTCAAAAGTTGCAGAGAAAGCCATATTCAAAGAAAAACAAATTAAAATTGATATAATAAATAATATTCTTTTCATAATTATATTTTCTATCTGTAATGAATTAATAAAATAGCCAACCGGATAGTAAAAACGGGTAATAAACAAATATAAAAATAATAGTTGAGATTTGAATATGATTATGCTATTATCCAAATACAGAGGATAAAATGCCGATGTGATGAAATTGGTAGACGTGTCGGACTCAAAATCCGATGAGGTTCACCCCTCGTGCCGGTTCGACTCCGGCCATCGGCAGATTTAAAAAGAATAAGATTGGAGGTTTTAATATGAAATATATGTGTACTATATGCGGCTATGTATGTGAAGGTAGCGCACCGGAAAAATGCCCTGTATGTAATGCCCCAAGAGAAAAGTTTAAAGCAATTGATGAAAACAATAAGCAATATGCGACAGAACACATTGTAGGTGTAGCAAAGGGTGTAGATGCTGAAGTTCTACAAGGTTTGAAAGAGCACTTTGCAGGAGAATGTACAGAAGTTGGTATGTACTTGGCAATGAGCCGCCAAGCTGAAAGAGAAGGCTATCCTGAAATTGCTGAAGCATATAAGAGATACGCTTTTGAAGAAGCTGAACACGCTGCTAAGTTTGCAGAATTGTTAGGTGAAGTTCTTACCGATAGCACAAAGAAAAACCTTGAGATGAGAGCAGAAGCTGAATTCGGTGCTTGTGAAGGCAAATTTGCAATTGCTAAAAGAGCAAAAGAATTAGGACTTGATGCAATTCATGACACAGTACACGAAATGGCTAAAGACGAAGCTCGTCACGGTCAAGGTTTTGACGGACTATTAAAGAGATACTTCGGTTAAAAGTTTTTATTTTGTGAATGTTGGATAGACTGAGCTGTTTTTTAACAGCTCTTTTTTTATTAGTAAAAATTATTAATATTGACATTCATCAATAAATTAAATATAATAATGGCTCTAAATTCATGTTTACTATTTATAAAAGGAGTGGAGTATGAAAAAATTACTAGGTTTAACAGTTATTTTGGTGGGATTAGCAATTTCAATTCAAGCAGCACAAGCGAATGAACCTGTTTTCGGTTTTATTTATAAAAATGCGACCGAAGCAGGTTCAGGGTTTAGCAATACCCCTGCTTACAAAAAGGGATCGGCTGTTTGCAGAAGTTATTTCGGGATTGTAGGTCTCGGGAATTGCAGTATTA
>CALURS010000172.1 GCA_944323215.1 Candidatus Gastranaerophilales bacterium
ATGAGAAGTCTTCTGAAACGTAAAAACCCCGATGAAATGATGGCAAATGCTGCTAAAGGCGGCTTAGAAAAGACTCTTGGGGTTTGGGATTTGATAATACTCGGTGTAGGTGCAATTATAGGCTCTGGTATTTTTGCTGTTGTCGGGACTGCAGCTGCTAATCCCGGTACAGGTGCCGGACCGGCTTTAATGGTATCTATGGTTATTGCTGCTATTGCGTGTGTATTTTCGGCTCTTTGTTATTCAGAATTCTCATCAATGATTCCGGTTGCAGGTGGTGCTTATACGTATACCTTTGCAACATTGGGAGAGTTTGCTGCTTGGATGGTTGGTTGGATTTTGATGCTTGAGTATGCAATTGGATATATTGCTGTTGCTTGTGCTTGGTCTAACCATTTTATGCAATTTTTAGGTGGATTCAAAGCGGTTTTGCCTCATTGTATTACTAACCCTCCTATCTGGTTAGTTTCGGATTTCCGTTCTGCAAGCGAATTTTTAACCGCTCAAGGAATTGAACCTTCGAGTGTGATTCCAAGTTTTGCAGGTATTCCGTTATGTATTAATTTACCTGCATTTGTTATTGTTGCTATTATTACAATGATTTTAATAAAAGGTACTAAAGACTCTACCAAGATGGCTGCAATTATGGTTGTTGTTAAGCTTGGTGTTATAGGGCTTTTTGTTCTTGCAGGGGCTTTTTATGTTCGTCCCGAAAATTGGGTACCTTTTGCACCTAACGGCTTTGAAGGTATCTTTATGGGTGCATTTATTATATTCTTTGCCTATATAGGATTTGATGCTCTTGCTACCGCAGCAGAAGAATGTAAGAATCCTCAAAGAGATTTGCCGATTGGTATTATTGGCTCTTTGTTGGTTACAACGGTTGTTTATGTTTTAGTTGCTCTTGTTTTAACTGGTGTGATTAAGACTAATGCCGGAGCTGTTCCTCAAGAATTCTTAAAAGCTCCAATGGCTTATGTTATGGAAATGGTTGGACAAAACTGGGTTGCTGGTTTAATTTCTGTTGGTTCGCTTGCAGGTTTGACATCTGTTTTGCTGGTTTTACAATTGGCTGCTACAAGAATACTTTTTGCCATGAGTCGTGATAATTTCTTACCAAGCATTTTCCAAAAACTTCATCCTAAGTTTAATACTCCGTATATTCTAACTTGGGTTGTCGGTATTATTTGTATGATTGGTACTTTGACTCTTGATTTGAACGTTGCCTCTGAACTTTGTAATTTCGGTACGTTTACATCCTTTATAATAGTATGTGTTGCCGTTTTAATTTTGAGAAAAATTGACCCTGACAGACCAAGACCGTTTAAAGTTCCATTTTCACCTTGGTTTCCGTTGGCAGGAATTATTCTTTGTGTTGGGCTTATGGTTTATTCTATGGTAATAAAACATTCTCTTTCTGCTTTATTATTCCCTGTTTGGGTTATTGTTGGAATAGCAATTTACGCTTGTTATGGTTATAAGAAAAATAGATTAATTGAAAATAATTTTACACTGGATGAAATAGAAAAAGATGAACATAAAATTACTACTTAATAATTTGCTTAAATGCAAAAGCACCGATGAATTAATTGAAGCAACTCAAAAATCAGAATTAAAGAAAACTTTAAATGTTTTTGATTTAATAGTAATCGGCATTGGTGCAGTTGTTGGTACAGGTATTTTTACAATAATTGGTACTGCAATAGTTGGTACTCCCGATTCTGCCGGGGCAGGTCCTGCTATTATATTATCAATGGTTCTTGCAGCTATTGCTTGCGTGTTTACGGCTCTTTGTTATTCTGAAATTGCTGCTATGATTCCAGTCGCAGGAAGTGCTTATACTTATACTTATGCAACAATGGGTGAGTTTATGGCCTGGATGGTTGGCTGGATTTTGATGCTTGAGTACGCTATAGGAAATATTACTGTTGCAAGTGCTTGGACAGGGTATTTAGTCCAATTATTAAGAGGATTTAAGCAATATTTACCGGATTTTATTGTTCATTTTCCGCTTTGGCTCAGAAATGACTATATTACTATGCTTAGAATGTGTAAGCACTATGGTTGGGATATTCACGATAAAATTCCGCATTTGTTTGGTGTAATTCCCATATCTGTAAATTTACCATCTGTGTTTATTGTCCTTGCTCTTACACTTTTACTTATTAGAGGGGTTAAAGAGTCAACAAGAGTAGCAAGTATTATGGTTGGTTTAAACTTATTCATGATTATAAGTTTTGTTTTGGTAGGTGCATTCTATGTTAAGCCGGAAAATTGGTCACCTTTTATGACTAATGGTTTTGAAGGCGTATTTATGGGTGCATTCTTAATATTCTTTGCATATATAGGGTTTGATGCTATTTCCACAACTGCTGAGGAAACGGAAAACCCCCAAAGAGATTTGCCTATTGCTATATTAGGTACGCTTATTATTTGTACTGTATTATATGTTTGTGTTGCACTCGTGTTAACAGGAATTGTTCCGATTAATCAAATCGATACAGGTGCACCTATTGCACATGCTATGAGTTTTATTAAAAAAGATTGGTTCGCAGGATTTATTTCTGTTGGTGCATTGGCGGCGTTAACTTCAGTATTATTGATTTATCAACTTGGTACTACTAGAATTTTATATGCAATGAGCAGAGATAGATTTCTGCCAAAAGGTTGGAGACTTATTCATAAAAAATTTAGAACTCCTTATGTTATGACTTGGTTCGCAGGTATCGCTGTTATTGTATTTTCTCTGTTTATGGACTTAAGAATATCTGCAGAGTTATGTAATTTTGGTACGTTTACTTCATTTATTATTATTTGTATTGCTGTTTTGATTTTGAGAAAAACGGATCCTGACAGGAAAAGACCTTTTAAAGTCCCATTCTCACCTTTGTTTCCTGTGTTAGGAATTTTGGTTTGCGGCGGGCTTATGATTTATTCCCTAAAGTCATTGCATGAATCATCTATTTATTTCCCACTTTGGCTTTTAGCTGGACTTCTGATTTATATATTTTACGGATATAGACAAAAACGTCTTGAAGATGCTCAAAAGGGGCGTTCAAATAAATAGTTATGAAAAGTTTTTTGTTTGGCTTATTAGACTTAATTTATAAGCAAAAATGCTATTGTTGCGGACGTTCATTCGAAAATAAAATTCTTTGCTCAAATTGTTACGATGATTTAGAAAAGTCGCCCTTGTTACCTTCTAAATTTGTTGCCGGAATTGATGTTTATTGTGCAGGTAGATATAATAAGTCTTTGCAGAAGATTATTAGAGGCTTAAAATATCATAAGAAAAAAGAATTAGCATACTATATTGCCAAATTTATGTATGAATATTGGTGTGATTTAAATCTTAAAGGTGAGTTTGAGATAATTCCTGTTCCCTTGCACAAATCTCGATTAAAAAAAAGAAAATATAATCAGGTCGATTTGATTGCAGATGAATTTGCTAAGTTATCAGGATTTAAGGTTAATAAGTCATTACTTGTTAGAACGAAAAATACAAAACCTCAATATAAGTTAACAAGAATTGAACGGTTAGAAAATTTAAAAAATTCGTTTGATGTAGTTAAAGAGAATTATAACGGTAAGAGGTTGCTAATAATGGATGATATTTCGACAACAGGTTCAACTTTTGAGGTCATTGTTAATACTCTTAAGTACAATGGTATAAATAATATATTATGTTTTGCAGCTGCAACTCCGTTTTAAAATGAATAAGTCCTAGTACTAATGGGATATAGACAAATAAAATTTACTTGATAAAATAGATTGTAAAGAGGTTAATGATGGATAAAATTGTTAAAATAGCTTGGGATTTGAATGAAAAATCCGATAACAGATATGAATTAGTTTATGAAATTGCTGAATTGGCAAAAAAACTTGTTGATGAATCACAAATGAAAAAAGAACGTGAAGATTTTGGTTTTGAAGAAGTTTCTGACAGCTCTTATAAAAAAGAGAACCCAATTGAGCATGCAATTATGGTAAAAGCATCAGAATCTGATGATGAGGGCCTTATAGGTTAATAAACTTAATCTAATCAATAAAATACAATGCACGTTGGTGCAGGCTTTAGTTTGATTTGATTACAGTGTAGTAGAGGTAATTTATGCAGGATGCCGTTTCGTTTATAAAAAATAAAATCGGTGACTTTTCACCTGAAATCGGTATTATACTGGGTTCAGGTTTAGGTTCTTTAGCTGATGAGTATTGTAGTATAGTAGTACCATATTCTGAAATTCCCGGATTTAAGGTATCGACGGTTGCAGGGCAT
>CALURS010000173.1 GCA_944323215.1 Candidatus Gastranaerophilales bacterium
GCTGCCTGACCGCGGCGAGACACGCCGCATTTGAGTCGGTAAGAAAGCGTGGTTTACATGTTTACAAATGCTTTTTTTTTTTTTTTTATTTTGCCGTTCCGCTGTTCATTCAAGGGGATTACGTCGGCGCGATCTGCGGAGGATCGGCGCGGGCGTCGCTTCCGGAAGAAGCCTTCGATTATACTTACGGACATTTAGCGATAGAGGACTTTCCGCAACTTAAAAAAATTTACGATGCCATGCCGGTGATCGAAGCAGATCAATTTTTATCTTCGGCAAAATTGATGCTGAAACTCGCAATATATATCGAGCACCTCGAGTTTTTTGCCGAGCTGGAAAGTGAAACCATCGGCAAAGGAAGCGACCTCAACAAACTGCATCCCGCACTGAAATATATCGAGCGACATTTTGCATCTCCCTTGCGGATCGATCTGCTTGCAAAACTTTGCACGTTGACGCCAACCTATTTTTCTCGCCTGTTTACAAAAACCATGGGTATACCCCTGTCGCAGTATATCCTGAATCTCCGTATTGCAAAAGCCAAAGAGCTCCTCCAAAATAAAGGGATCAAAATTCAGTCTGTTGCCCAAGCGGTGGGCTATGACGACCCTGCCTATTTTGTCCGAAAATTCAAACAGGCAACTGGCGTGACTCCTACCGAATATCAGACGATGCACACCCCCTCTTAAAGACTTGTATATTAATGAAAGAGGCCTGCGGATGCGGACCTCTATTTTCAAATGCTTTTTTCATTGCTCTTAACTATTACTCTGCTTCTAGCACAAGAAAACTGACTTTTAACACTTCTCGGTTTTTGCGAACGCTATTCCGATCGAATCGGCTTTTTATGATTGATTATAACGCATAGTGATCCGATATAAAATGATAAACTGATAATCTCTATGTATTTCTCTGTACAGCCTGTGTATTTTATCCCCCGTACTTACATAATGTTCCCAGTTCTAGATGTTAATATTACTACACTTAAATATTTGTTAAATTTGTTCTAAATTTAATTTATATTTATCATTATCCAGCGAATATTTATGCAATTTTACCTTTTTGATCTTTGCAATACAAATTAGCTTGCTCAAGTTTCCATCAGATATATTTGCTCCAGCATAAATTCCACTAACTATAGGCAGAAATTGAATATGTCCATCTATTAAATAGGCTTGATCCCCTATTATGCGCCATTCTTTTTCATACTGCCATACATCACTCTTAGACAATAGCAACATCATTAAATCTGGTATACATTTATTACTTACCGCTACTTTTATATTCTTAAGGTCGTCTAAATCAAACAGGCTTGCTGGTATAGAGGGACGATTCTCACTATACTGTACTGGAAACAATCTAATTAGTGCATCTAAATCTTTACATTTATTAAAATCATATTCCACACAAAAACCTGTATGCTTGTTGCCATAATGAGACCACATTAATACATTATCTGGTGTTTCGCTAAAACAACTAATCGCAAAGCTTTTATTAATTCCTTCTTTTATATCCCGCAATACTAATTTAAGATTAGCATCAATATCGTGTAATTCTTTATCTATTTTTTTACTATCCTGTCCACTTAGCTCAGCTAATCCTTTTATTTTATCAACTATGTTTTCTTTAGCCAATATATCAATAAGTTTTTGGGCTTCGAACTTTTTTTGCTCACTAACTTCTTTCGGAAACAAGTAATTAATTAGGTTTGGTTGCTTAAGCAAAGGTTTAATAATCGTTAAATATATTGCACTATTAGGAATGGAAGTTAAATCAATATTACTACCATTACTTTGAATAATATTAAAAAAATCTTTTGCTGATTCGCCAGTTAATAGCTCATTCATGATTTTTATTTGTAAATTTTTCGGGTCATATGCTTCTCCCTTTGATAACGCGTCCCGAACACAGGGTAAATTAATTACTAAGCTTAATAACTTTGCTTCTTTAGATTCATCTACTGTTGATTGCCCCGACAAAAGATACTTTATTATCTCTTTAATCTTTGGATCTTTGCTCGAAAAATTTAATTTTTTATCAATAAACGTTGGAAGTAACATTTCCAATGCCTTACTAATTGAAAATCCCAAAAAACAATCAAACGGGTCATTGAATGATTGAAGTATAGAAAAATGTATAACATCTCCACCTAAATTCTTTAATGACCATTCATCCTCAAAAGAGTAATATTTATATAACTTTCCTCCAAATTGCTTAAGCTTGCTTAATGTTAAATAAAATTTCTCTTCATTTGTAACAGATTCGTCAAACAATCTACACAAATTTGACTTTAACCCAATAGTATCATTCATTTCATCTAACCAACAAATTTTGTCCCTTTATTACTTATTATATTTAAATAATAGCTTCTATTGAATCGTTAAGGATTCGTTGTAGTCTAGGTTTTACTTTTGTCTTAATTTCATTTGAATCCTCTATAGTATCGAAACTAAAACCACTAACATCAAATGGCACTGTCTTACAATTCTCGGTTTTTTTAAAATAAAAGAGCATTCTACCTGCATCTATATATCTCAACGCATACCCTACTTCAACCATAACATTATGTCTGGCACCAGTAAGATCCGCGATAAAAATATCGCATTCTCGTATATCATGATACATTACACTCCTTATATCAAATGTTCCTGTATCACGGGTACCTAGATCGATCAATTCAAAATGTAATTCATTAGCAACTTCTTTAATCGCATTTAATCTATGTACTGAACTTCTATACTCGTCATCAGTTTTACTAGGATACCATCTTGCTAAAAATACTTTTTTGGGAACATGTTTATAAATCTCATCATATAAACTTATAACATCTTCAACGTGTAAATTTTCTATATTTCCAATATTATTTTTCTTAATCCAAGAAAGAAAACCATTATATTTTTTCTTATCAGTTAAAAAATAAAAAACCAATGCGTTTAATACAGCAAGATTAGATGTTATGTTAATTATATTCGAATCGACTAATGCCTGGTTGATTTTTGTAAGACTAGTTTTAACGGAATTATAGGCTTCTTCATTTTTTTCAATATTACAAGTTTTGATAAGATAACTATATAATTCAACAAAGAACGTGAATTTTGATTTACTGATATGAGTAGCAATAGCTGAAAAATACTGTAAATCTAATTCTTTAACTGATTTACGCGCTAAATAATACTCCCACCCAAAAGAAGGATCATTTTTTAATTTATCATCAGGAAAGACATCTTCGCCTTCAATAATTACCTTAAAATTCTCCTCAAGGTTTAAAGGTATTTGTTTTGCATTAATATTATGAAAAATAGCTCGTGAAAACTGCAAATTCTCGCTATCTGTTCTAAATAAAATAAGACAAAATGGCGCAGGAAACTCTTCAATCACGGAATCCGCAGCACTAAGCCTATGATTACCATCAATTCTTGTCAATTTAATAGTCTCATCAAAACTAACTTGTGCTGTAAAAATTGGTTTAAGTTCACTTCCTAAATTCGCATTAGAAAGTTTAACCTCTTTTTTAGTCATACTAAATTTAAATTTATCTATTGAACTATTCCATGTTTCACCCGAATAAAGAGAGTTATATAAATTTTCAATCTCTTCCATATTAGCTGTTTTATCAGTTAATCCTACAGACAATATAACTTCAGGAAAAAATCTATATTCCCCCGAATTTAAAAAATCTACCATTTTATGCTTATGCAACTCAATCAAATCTCTTTGAACTGCCGGATTTGGCTCTGAAATTTTGCTTAACAACTTAAATGATGCTGTACCCCTTAAGCACAAAAAGTTCCCCATCGAATATGAAAGTATGCCTGATAAAGTTATCATTTGTTATCCCTCTATTGACCCTTTATAATTTTTCTTTTACTTTTGAATAAGCAACCGCTTCATCAATTTTATACATCAACATGCTCGCAAAGAGCAATCTCCGTACCGCATCTTCCCGAGTAATTACAATATTTTCATGCGCTTTAGGGTTACGCAACGCAGACATTGCTCCGCTCAGCATATTCATATACCCTAATTGAGTATTTTTTCCGCTATCGTCTGATCGATCACAGATTTCTAACATTGGCTTATTGTTAGAAAATACGGTGGTCATAAGCGCACATCCGTCAGGGATGCTATCCGCATCAGGGGAAATGGTAGAATATAATTTTTTTACTCTGCCGTTTATTTCGATAAACGCATCCGTTGTAGCATTTGCATAACTTCCACTTTTAAAAAGATGTTTTGATACACGGATAATTTCAGG
>CALURS010000174.1 GCA_944323215.1 Candidatus Gastranaerophilales bacterium
GGAACGACAGGATTTGAACCTGCGACCCCTACCACCCCAAGGTAGTACGCTACCAAGCTGCGCCACGTCCCGATTTTCAAATAATATCAATGCTACAAAAAATGTTTTACTCTAATAATTATTACAAGCACCATTTTAATTGTCAATAAACCTTGAATAATTAATAAATGATAAATATTTATTCTTTAAATTTGAAAATATGCTATAATATCTATTGTTAAGGTTAAAGGAGAGGAAAATGTCAAATCCCGTTTTAAATGAAAAGTTTATTGATAGAACAAATGTTATTGGCGAACCTATGACAATGAATGGTGTACTTCAAAAAACATTTGTTTTATTTGCTATGTTATTTTTAAGTGCAATTTTTATTTGGGTCAAAGGACTTGAAGGGCATGCAGATGTCGTAGCTGCTTGTACTACAGGCGGCGCTATAGTTGGTTTTGTTGTTGCACTTATTATTTGTTTTTTTAGAAAAATGGTACTTACCCCAGTTTATGCGGTTGCTGAAGGATTATTCGTTGGTGGTGTTTCTTATATGATGGAAGCTGCTTATCCCGGAATTGTTCAAACCGCTGTGTTAGGCACTTTGATGACTGTTGCGGGAATGTTAGTTCTTTACTCTACTAAAATTATCAAATGCTCCGAAAAATTTACTTCAGTTGTTATGTTAATGACTTTTGCAGTTGCCGGTATTTATCTTGTTCAATTTATTGGTTCATTCTTCGGACTTTCTATACCGGGGCTTTTCGGCGCTGGTACTGTTGGTATTGTATTTAGTATTATTGTAATTGGTATTGCTGCACTTAACCTTATTTTAGATTTCCATTTTATTGAAACAGCTGCTCAAAATTTATTACCTAAAGAATATGAATGGTATTTTGGTTTTTCTATTATGGTTACGGTTGTTTGGTTATATATCGAAATCTTACGATTATTAGCAAAATTTAACAGTAGAGAATAATTTTACGCAAAAGCATAGAAACAGGTGGGCAGGAATTATTAAATTCCTGCCCACTTGTTTGCTGTTTATTGGAAATCTTTTTTAACATGTGCCAAAATACTGCTGATGTCTCTTTTACTAATAAAACCCCCGTTTTGCTCCTTTTTAGCGGGGGATTTCTTTTTTTTCCTATCTAAAATTTTGCCAGAGTTACTTTTACTATAAATCCCCATTCTTCTGTTGAATATAGTTTTATACTTCCATTCATTGCTTCAACTAGGCCTTTTACAATAAATAAACCAAGACCTGTTCCTCTTGTTGTCCTTGTTGTAGTGTTATCAAGACGGGTAAATTTGCCAAACAGAGTATTTAGGGTTTCTTTTGTTAGGAGTTCATATTTGTTTTTGAAGTATATTGATACACTATCTGCGGTCTGCTCAGTTTCTATTTCAATTTTGCTGCCGTCTGGGGCATATTTAAGAGCATTTTCTATTAGATTTACAAATACCTGCTCTAGTCTATCTGAATCTGCAAGAACAAATGTTCCATCATTTTCAACTTTGTTTACTATTGTTTTTTGAGAATCATTTTTTACCAGTGTTATTGCATTATCTAATATTGAATAGAGGTCATTTTCATCAAGATTGACATTTAGTTTTAATCCTTCTATCTCAGGTATTACAAGCAAGTCTTCCACCAATCTTTTTAGACGTTCTGATTGTTTTTTAATTATGTGTAGTGATTTTTGACGGGTTTCTTCATCAATTTGGATATCTTGTCTTAACAGCCTTGAGGTGTATCCTTGAATGCTTGTTAGTGGGGTTCTGAACTCGTGGCTTACGGTGTCTATCATGCTTGAACGAAATTCATTAAGTTGTTTTAGGATTTTATTTTTCTTCTTGAGCTGTTGGTGAGATTTTTGGATTTGTTTTACCATGCGATTAAACTCATAAGCTAAGAATATAATCTCATAGGGGGTAAATACGTTGGTTAAAAGCCTTATTTTTCTTTCGTAGTTCCCTTTTGATATTGCTATTATTGCTTTAAATAATTGACGAATGTTAATGTAAAGATAGTATGTATAAAGACCTATTATGAAAAATATTGTTAAGGCTGAAATTAAGAGAGTTAAGAGAATTTTATCTCTGTTGTATGAGATATGCTCTCTTGTTATACCTTTAGTTGTATTTACAATTATAGTAGCATCTACATTACTCTTTTTTAGATAAACAAGAGGTTGGTTTTTAATATCCCCATATATAACTGCTTCATCAGTTTTTAACGTTTTGGGCAGCAGCTCAATGCTTTTCTTAAATACGTCTTCAGTATAATTGTGTGTTGCAATAAGGTCATATTCATCACTTATTACATATATTTGACGTTTTTCTTCTTCTATTGAACGAAACAGATTTGACTTTACCTTATCTACTGCAAATGTTAATCCTAAGTATCTGCCGTCCTCTGTTGGAGCTCCCATTGTTATTATATGCTTTAATAGGTTTTCTTTATCTATTTTGTCAAATTCTTCTTTGGTATTTACTATAAAAAAACCGTTAAAGAGTTTTGAAGATTTTATTATTTTATTTAAAAACTCTTGTTGTCTTGATTGCGGGATGTATTTTAATTGTGAATTAAGCTGGGATAATTCACTTTGAACTGCAAAATCAAAAAAGTCAATTTCATCTGAAACCATATTGGCAATAAGTAATGCCGTGTTCTGAAGTTGAGCTCTTACTGCGTGTTGGTTGACGTTATTTACTATTATTGCAGAAATTGTCATTGGTGTTATTACGGCAATAAATAATACCAGAATTATCTGTTCTGCTATTTTTAGCTTTCTTAGTTTTAATTTTTTCATCTTATTCACCAAAAGGAGTTAGTTTGTAACCTACGTTTGTTACTGTATGTAGATATTTAGGATTTTTTGAATCCGTTTCTATTTTGTTTCTTAATCCTCCAACATGAACTCTTAGCATTCGTACATCTTCATTACTATCGTATCCCCAGACTTCTTCTAATAATGTGGCTAAGGTTACCGGGGTGTTAAAATGCTGCATTAGGCTGTATAATATTTCAAATTCTGTTGGAGTTAGTTTTATTTTTTTATTTAGAATTATGCATTCTAAACTCTCAGGGAATATTTCAATATCGCCCATTTCTAAAATTTCTCCGCTTGGGGTTAATGACGTAATTTTTTGGTTTCGTTTAAGCAGGACTCTTATTCTTAAAAGTACTTCTTGGATATCAAATGGTTTTACCAAGTAATCATCGGCACCACAGTTAAATCCGATTGTTTTATCATCAATTGTACCTTTAGCCGTTAACATTAAAATTGGAACAGCAAGCTTTGCTTGACGGATTTTTTCACAGACATCAAATCCGTTCATTTTAGGCATCATTACATCTAAGATGATTAAGTCATACACGTTGTTTAATGCCTTGTGTAAACCTTCTGCTCCATCTTTTGCCGTATCTGTAAAATATCCGCTCTGGGATATATCAAATTCCAGTAAATCTCTTATTTCTTCATCATCATCGACTATTAATATTCTTTGCATTGAAGCAGATTCCTTTCGTTTACTCATTGATTTTAGCTTAAAATCCCAACTCGGTCAATCTGGTTAGCTTGATTTTTATATTATTTTTTTTTATAATCTCAATTACTGTAGGAGAGATGAGATGTTACCGATTATAACTGAAGATATGTCAGCTTTAATATATGATGAAGTCTTTTCAAATGTTGCATCTTGGAGAAAAAAGATGGTTAATTATTTGAAAGAAGAAAATCCTGAGATTAATGCTGCGATATTAGAAATTACTAAGAAAACTGAGCTTGATCCTAAAGCTGTTGCGCTTGGTGCGTATGTCGCTTACAAAATGATTGAAACGGCTGTTGATGAGTCAGAGGGCGATAGCGAAGATTAGTTAATAGTTTTTTTATTTAAAATCCCGTTAAGGGATTTTTTGTTGTAAAGGGTTGGATAGTTTGCATAACAGTGATTTAAAATGGATTATTATATGGGTTACGGTTATTGGAAATTTTATTTCCATGTTAGATTCAACTACTGTTAATATTGCGTTGTATGAAATCTCTAAGAGTCTTAACGAGCCTATATCTTCTGTTCAATGGGTTGTTGTTGCATATATGCTTGTTTTAACAGCATTCCTTCCGTTTTTTGGTAAGCTCAGTGAAATTTGTCCAAGAAATAAGCTTTATTCTACCGGTTTTTTAATTTTTTCTTTGGGTTCATTCCTTAGTTTTTTATCTCATTCTTTACCAATGT
>CALURS010000175.1 GCA_944323215.1 Candidatus Gastranaerophilales bacterium
TCTACCGTATTATTACAGAAGAAAAGCAAACGGAATTTATAACACTGGATGAAAAAGAGAAAATCTTATGTACTACTGGTACTGATAGAGATGACCTTTTACAAACGTCAATGAAAAAAATCGTATTAACCGTTATGGCTACTATGGCGGAAATAGAAAAGAAAAATATATCAACACGAACAAAAAGAGCCTTAAAAGAGCGAAAGGACGCAGGAAAAGTATTAGGACGTCCTAAAACCGAAATACCAGAAAATTTTTCTGCAATGTTCAAAAAAGCAGCCAAAGGCGAATGTACGCACACATCAGTAATGAGACATTTTGACATGAAAAAAGCGACATATTATAAGCTTGCAAAAGAATTAGGACTAAATACCAATAAGCGCGCAATCACGAGTAAATAAATTTTATAGCGTGTGAGAGCAAACAGCTTTCACACGCTATATACTAAAATTTTCCGCCCTAACTAACGAAATGTAATAATTCTTTATTTATTCCCTTTCATGCCAGTTGTACCCGCTTAAATATAGACTTTTGCTAATTCCCAGGAATTTTGTATAATTTCCCGCTTTGGATAAGAGATGTCCCGGAGGGACTTGTCCTCATTAATAAAGATGAGGACATCTCACAATCTAATCAGGCAAAACCGTATTCATGATAAACCTGAAATTAAGCGTTATTATTGACACACAGCCCATTTTTACAAAATCGATGTAATACAAGTATTACATCATTTTATATCCTAAAATTTGTAAAAATTCTGCTAAAATAGCTGAAAAACTGTATTACATTTACTACATTGTATTACCAGTATTACAATTCCCCATAATTGATGTATTACCAATAATACGTGTATTACCAGTAATACATTTTCATGCACAAAAGAAAACCGCCGTAACGGCGGTAATACTTCATAATTAAATTATTCTATGCGTGGTGTTTCTTGGTCTTTTAATGTAAAATCCAGATGTTCCATTTTCTGTACAAACTTTTCATCTGTAACCCCGTACGCTATTGCGTTACCCGCTATAAAATCGGGCTGATGACTTAGTAATAAACTTAAGAACTTTCCAACTTCATAACTACCGTTGAAAGCTAAAGCCCGCTCCAATAGCACCGCAACAGATTTATGAACCAGTAAATTAACCGGTCTAAAATCCTTTAAATTCCGGCTAATTTCTTGCGGGGATAATCTGCGTGTATGCTTAAATCCGTTAGAAATAAGCTCGTTGACCCAGCCTGATACATTAACATGTTGAGCCTTTAGCGCGTTTAAGTCCTTAATATTGTCGCTGTTAGCGCGAATGCTAATAACATTATTAACTGTTTTTTCTTCCAAAGAGGGGTTAAAGTCTAACCCCTCAAAATCCTTATCTTTAGCCATTTACAACCTCATTCCCATAATTAATGTATCGTATTTATTAGTGTCAAGCGCGTGAGATACAGCAGAAACGACCTTTTTCACGAAAATTTCTTTCAAGACTTCTTGTGAAACCCCGCCCCGCGCAAGATACAAAGGCATTTTAACGCCGTCAACGGCTTTTAGCGCATTTATGCGGTCTTTGCTGTTGATAATTTTCATCTTAATATAAGCCTTAGCACGTGCGCGCCAGCCCTGCGCCTGCAACATCTCTGTGTTTTCCACCATTGTTATAAATCCTCCTCATGAATGAAGTCATAATCAGAGAGTAACTCCGGCATGCAATCCAATAACACATCTTCTATATCCTGAATAATTTCAATCAACATGCCGGCTTGTATTCCGCGCGATAACCGCCCTAGCCGGTCAAGCCGTATTACTTCTCCCTTTAAATTGGCGCACATTGAGCGGATTATGTTTTCGCGATATTTCGGATACGCGCTATTTGTATTTAAGTGCCTTACAAGACGTACCAAATACAGCTTATGCGCGTGCTGAACTCTACCTTTATTCAAGTAGCTGATAATATCATCTTTAACCTGATTAATTGTAAACTGTCTTAAGTCCGTTTGTGGCGGAACTATGCCCGCATACCTATTGTTCAACATTGTTTGTGTTCTCCTCTCTTTTTTCTAAATCCCTAATAATGAGCGCGTTAACGTATGCGCTTATGTTTTTCTGCTCCTTAAACTTTAATTCATTAAGGAACTCCCAAGCCTTTTGCGACAGGGTAAAAGTTTTTGAAAATTTTTCTGACATCTAAAGTCCTCTCTTATTATGTGTTACCCCTTGGTAATCACCTACATGGAAAAATGTAAACAGAGAGAAAAAATAAGTATGATAAATAACTTTTTTCACTTATACATTAAAAGCATTACACGAAATTAGGTATAGTAAGATACCTATTTTCAATTTACCCCGCCTTAAATCGCGTTCTAGCGCGTCCATAATTCATTAGAAAAAGAATTATGATTAAAAAGTTGACCAAAATTGAGTATTTGCCTAGTTTATGTTAGAAAACTACTGTAAATAGGGATATAGAGCTATACAACGCAGTAAAGCGTTTCCCACTGCTAATACCCTGAAATTGTGTGTAGTATTGATGAAACTTTTAATGGGGTCAAAACTGTTGATATTACTGAATTATAGCAAAGTAACCTTTATCAATCCTTTTTTCTCTCTGCGTTGAGCGTACTCAACGATATTACGCGTGTTACCGATGTGGTGGCAATACGTTATTAGATAATCACTATTTTGAACCATATATTTATTGGCTTGTACTATTGCATACCTAAATGGCACTTTTTCTAAGCCTTCGGGGTAAAACGAGCCGTCAAAATTCACTGGCACATCTCTCTTTTGTGTAAGTGCGTATGGTGCAAGTAGGTATAACACAATGTCGGGATAACGTTTCTTTAATTCCTGCAACACTCCTATTGCCATACTATCAAATGCTCCATAATGTCCTACAGTGAAAGTATTTACACCATATTCAGTTATATGTTTTTCTACAACATCTGCTAGTTGTTCTTTAATACTGCTGGGAGTGTGCCTGTTGCCCATGAAAAAACAAGATTTTCTGTCATCCATATTGAAATAGTATCACAAACCCGATTTAATTAACAGATAAATTCGTAAAGTAAGACACTTATAATTTGTCAAAGTATGGATTACGCTTGTCGTATGACAGATTTTCAAGAGTTAATAAACAAGTCAATTAAAAATTTGCGCTTAAGTCTTGATATGACACAAGAGAAATTTAGCGAAAAATGCGGGTTAAGTACGGATAATTACCGTAATCTTGAATATAATAGGCACGCGCCAAAATCAAGCACAATTGATAAAATCTGTACAACCTTTAACCTTACTCCAGTTGAGTTGTTAAGATATGGAATGGCGCAATCTTGTGATATTGAACAAATAACAGACTTATTAAGAGGAATGCCGGAACCTCAACTCAACATGGTCAAAGATTTTATCGCACTTGTGCGTAGATATGAAATAAAGTAGAAGTGCAAAAAGTAAGAATTTGCCTTGAAAACAGTTGAGAAAAACCACAATTTATGGTATAATTGAGTTGTAGTATAGTGAACGTATGCCGTTAATAATACTTATAATTTTAAGAATAAAAAACGGATAACGGCTTAGGGAATAGCCCGTGTAAGACCTATTATAGGCTAAGTCTAGTTCAATAGCAGAAGTAAATAACCCAAGTGGGTTTAGTTTTGCTGTCTGCTGGAATGGACTTAGTATGAACCTTAAAAGAGAAGAAATTGAAGAACTTATTGACGAAAAAATCAAGCAAGGGATTGAAAAGTACGGGAAGCCCTTTAAACTGTACGCTATTGAGCTGATTGAGTTAGTTAAGTCGTTAAATACTAATACATCACCACTGCAAAGTAGGATAATACCATTGTCGGATTGGAATAAGTATCATCAATACCCCACTATACCAGCACTACGACAATATTATTTTCGCAGGGAGGAAAACGGATTTTCGGAGGTCGTTGAGTATGGTGGAAACAATGGCGGACGCATTTTAATTGATGAAGCAAAGTTATTTATTTGGCTTAAAACGAGAAAGTCGAAGTCTGCTAAATAGTGATTTATTCTCGAACATCACTATCTAAAAAAACTTTTACAGCATTATGCAGTATTGTTGCAGTATGATTTTTCGTCAAGTGTGAGTAACGTCTAGTTATTGTAAAAGACTTATGCCCTAATATTTCAGCTATGTCAAGTAAACTACCACCACTCATTGCAATATAA
>CALURS010000176.1 GCA_944323215.1 Candidatus Gastranaerophilales bacterium
AAAAGCCATTGCATCATCTGAAGAAACAAACTGCGATTTTCCTATCGGTTCTGACGGAACAACACTATTATTGGATAGGTTGTTATATATTTCATCAATACGTCCAAATACTCCATTAAACAATGTGTCAAAAGGCCCTCCTGGTTTAGCAAATAATGCGGTATCTTGTGGGTCAGATTTAGCAATACGTACAGAACCGTCATGTATCGGTGTGATTGAAGATGCCTGTACATACATAGGCTTAACGCTGTTTGCAACTCCGTCCTTTACATTAATGTTTTCAGCTTGTGATTGCATTCGCTTCATTAAACTTTCGTCATAATTTGATTTAGCCCATTGTTTGTTTTCTGCTGCATATTTCACAATGGCATCTATTAATTTCATTCCTTGTTCTTCCCAAGATTCTATATCGTCATTTCTTCCAACTTTAGATCCTTCAAGTGCATCCATTAAATCATTATGCCCTTCAGATAAAATATCTTCATATTCTTTTATGTCTCTTATTCCACTTTCATATTTACTCATAAGCCTACCCATAACCTCATTGACATTATCCTGATTAGATTCTTTCATAAACCAATCATATACTTTTCCTGCATTGTCATAATCAGATTGAGATATCCTTATACCAGCTTTTGCTTCACTTGCTTCTCCAATTATTCCTTTTGATAATCTGTCAGCAGCAACTCCTGATGCTTTAGACGCTTCTTTGGCTTGTTCTGAATCTTCTCCAAATTTTATAACTGCTAGTTCATAATCTAATTCCTTTTTAACAGCATCAAGAGCTAATCTTAAATCTGAACCACTATGTTGAATTCCTGATTTCAATTTTTCCGTTGCCTTTTCTATAATATCAAATTGGTCTTTAAGTATTTTAGTAGTCGCAACCATTAAATCTTGTTGTTGCTTATTTTGACTTGTTACAAAATCATTACTTTTTTCGACCATACTTTTAAGCTCATCAGAATGTTCTGTAACCCATTTCAAATTTTGAGCCATTCTTTCATCAATATTGGCTTTCAAGTTGTCAAATGTTTCACCTGCTACTACAGCTTGTGCATGGTTAGTAACTCCTTTTTGTTGGCTAAGCAAATCATATATATTTGAAACATAATTTTCTATACTTTCTTCTACAGGCATTAAACTATTCCAATCCGTACCCTGCAAGTCGTTTACATTTTTAACTATGCCATTATCAAGTGTAACTTCCCATTGACCGTTTTCACCTAATTTTGCTTTGTTATATATAAGAGCTTTCTGTTCGTCATTGTAATCTGCTGTAAGTTGTTTGTCAATCTGTTGCCCTTTTATCCGTTGTGTTACTTGCGCACGTGCATCCTTGTAGTCCATACCTACTGCTTCTGCATATGCCTTTAGCCGCATAGCATCTGCTCCTGTAATATCAACTTCTCCTGTTTTTGAATCGAACCTTCCGATGCCTTTTGTCATATTGTTAAATCGTTTTGCAAGAGATTCTGGATCTGACCACGCTTCGTAAAGCATAGCCAAAGGATCTGCGCCCATTGCCATATTTCCTCCAAGTACTTGAAGTTTTGCTGTTTGGGTTATCGTACCTTCCAATCCACCATTTTGAATATTATCTACTATATTTTCAAAACTTTGCATATTGAAACGTGTCTTTTGCGCCCAAATAGACATTTTCATCATTCCTTCGACACCACCCTTAAAGGTGTATTTTTGTGCAAGTTTAAGATTTTGTTGTAGGTCTTTTGCAAATTTTCTGTTAGAAACACCTGCTCTGTTTGCTTCCTTAAACATTTTATACACCAAATCAGTCCCAGTTTCAATAGATTTGTTGAAATAATCCATATCACCAAGTAATGCTGATGCAAGATTGTCATCACCTATTACTTTTCCCAATTGAAACATTTTAATAAAGTCATTTTGTGACATGGTGTTATTACGACCGCTTGCATCTATATATTGAGATTGCATACTTAACATATCTTCTGCATTTTTATCAAGATATATTGTTTTGCCTGTACTATCCGTGAATTTTAAATTTTGTGCCGCATTATAAATGAATTTTTCATACATGTCGGCATTACTTCCTGACATTCCTATTATATTTGTCATTGATTTTGCGGCTGCATCTGTTTTAAGTGACAATGTTTCAATTGATTTAGAAAAATCCAAAACTTTTAATGTTGCCTCTTTTGAAGATTCAACAGCAGAAGTTTTTGCTTCATTGATTGCCTGTAATTCTTTTTCTTTTATTTCTATTTCTTTTTGCAGCCTCATAATATCAATTTCAGCGTTAGTTTCCAAAATCTTCGTAGTTGCACTTGCTATACCTGTTACAAGTCCACCAACTGCTTGTCCTATTGGCCCAAATATACTTGCAACGCCACCAACCAATCCTGCTGCACCGTTTACTTCTTGATTTGTCAATTTAAGATTTTCAAATTCTGTCTTCTGTTGATTTAATACCTTGAAGTTTTGAAGCATTAATTTATCCAATGCGTCTTGGAACGTATTGTTTAATGATTCTGTCGCAAAATCAATAGAAGTTGATGCTGCTAAGTAAGCACCTTCTTGCACACCCTGTGTAATACTTGCAAATGAGGAAGATAATGCACCTTGCATTCCTTTGCTGAAAGTCTTCATATGGCGTTGGAATATTTTACTTCCAGTTTCAAGTGTCTTTAAATAGGCATCTTGATTAGCCATCCATATATTTAGACTTTTCTTTTGTTCTGCCGCATAAATATCAGCCCCAAGATTTGCAACCTTACTAACAACATCTGCTACTCCTGCTACTATACCTTTTTTTCCTCCTCCACCCTTATTTGCAAATGCACTCCAAGCACCTCTTGGATTTTCTTCTTGTATTATTTGTTGAACAGTCTTTTCTCTAACTCTTTGCTTTGCTTGATTTGCATGTTCTTTAATTTGTCTTTTCCTCTCTTCAAGTTCAGCCTGAAAGAGCCGATTTTGCTTTTCTGCGGCTTCAAGTCGTTTTTTTGCTATTGCAAGGTCTGTTGCTGCAGTTTTTTCTTGACTATTTTCAAAATATTTAACGCTTGCTTCCGCTTGTCGCAATCTATCTGTCAGTTTTACTGCTTCAAGTGTAAGATTATCTAATTCTTGCTGAAATTTATTAGTATCTGCCATTATGCTTCAAATCATATCTATTATTCTACATTCAAGAAAATATTATCATCTATTTGTAAAAATATTGTTTTGGTTTCACAATCCTTCCCTTGCTTAACTTCTACATCGACAATATTATTAATACTTGGAGTATTATCTTGAATGAAACTTCTATATAAGAAAGAATCTTCTACAGTCATATTGTTTATGTATTGATTGACATATTTGATATGTTCATTTCCATTAATTGAAACAGTTAAGAACTTTAATGTGTCATTTATCAATGTCTTATATTCTTTTTTTTTCTCTTTTTCAATTATTATTTTTCTAAAATCTTTTATTTCTTTATATGTAGGATATTTGAATTTAACAATATCACCATTTTTCATATAGTAAGTAAAATACCCTTTACTATCACCACTAAGTAAAAATTCCCGATTTTTAATTTTAGATAAATCTACAGATGTAGAAAATATTGTTTCATTAATGTTAGTATTTTTTACGATAACAGGAAAATTGTTTCCATATCCTGTACGTCTCAGCCATATCAAAATAGCATCTCTATCTCCTTTCACAAATGTCGTTACGTCAATACTCTTGTCAATAATTTTACGTTCAATTATTAAGTCACTAACATTACATACGGCATATGCCTTTGGATTTACTATGATATTTTCATCCATAGCTGTAAGGTACGCTACTTTTACCTTTCCTTTTCTTAATGGAGAGTTTATTGAATAACATTGCCCTTTGCTTGGCAGTTCTACCCATTCGTAATTCTTTGTATCTTTCATACCTATAGGAGTTTTCTTTATATAAATATAATAAGGTAATTTATTAATAAAGCCTCGCATTTCTGTGAGGCTTAGTTATTATATTCATCCATAAAAGATGAAATTTTCTTACAAAAAAAATAATAAAACAGTTAGCTAATATACATATCATTCTATAATGAGAAATATATTATCATCCTTATTATTTCCTAAGTGCTTTTTTTTCAGCATCAACTTGTTTATTATGCGTTAAAATGTAAAATTTTCTATCTTGAATAGGCATATTGTAGATTTCA
>CALURS010000177.1 GCA_944323215.1 Candidatus Gastranaerophilales bacterium
CCGATTTAAGCCAGTTTAAGAAAACAATATCATACAGCTTCCGACGGCTAATATTTAGTGTTGTTGGGCATGTATGCTGTAATTTTTCATGCAGTTTGACTAGTTTTCACAGTAAGTTTGATTTTAACATGTGCCTCAGGTTGGAAACGAACCAAAAATGTTTAAGAATATGTGCAATGAATTATTAATTCATCTATGTCATTGTGAGTATAAACTATTTCTCACAATATTTCAAGTCTATTTAAAAAATTGTCCGAAAAAAATCTAACTTTCTTTGATAATCAAACAGAATGTAAAAGTAAAATCTTGAAATTATTACTATGTAAATATTAAGCTAAATTTTTGCCCTAAATTCACATAATTATTAAAAAATCATTAAAATATAATTTATATAATTAAAATTTCTTTGTATTTATATCTTTTAATACTCTTTCTTTGCATAAATTGTAATAATTATGATTTTTTTCTATTCCAATTGATTTAATACCATATCTATTCGCTAAAATTGATGTCGTACCACTCCCGATAAAAGGATCGAGTATTGTGTCATTTTTATTCATATATTTTATTAATATTTCAGGAATATCCAATGGGTATGGAGCATCATGTCCTATAATATTTTTACCTTTTATCATTTTTACAACCGGCCGAATACTCTTTATTTGGGATATAATTTTAGAATATTTTTTATCTATATTTCCTTTTGATAAAATTAATATATGTTCCCAACAATTAAGCGGAGCTTGATAATATGGAGTTAAATTTCCCTGGTTAAAGCTTCTATTTCCTTGTATCTCGCCTTTATTCCATATAATATTACCGACAATATCAAAACCTATTCTTTCAAAAATGTCAAGCATATAGGCACCGAGTATCATGCGTTTATTGCCCATAGCTGACAGAGAAATATTATTTTCATTATCAAAATAATCAAATATATTAAAGAGGTAAGTTGCTCCATTTTTCATAACTCTATATATTTCTTTCGAAATATTATACATATCATATAAATAACAATATATATTACCCCATTGTGAATATGTCTTTGCATTATAGTATGGTGGAGATGTTACAATCCCATCAATACTTTCTGATTTAAAAGTTTTTAAAATATCGTAAGAATCTCCAAAATATAATTCAGCTTTTCCCACGACACTTTTTTGTATGTCATTACAATTACTTAATTTATCTTGTAAGTATCTATAAAAATAAGATGAATTCTTAAATGAATATAATATATCATTATTTATAGGTTCAAATTTATGATAATGAATTGTTCTATTTTCTATTTTTTTTTCAATAATAGCATCTTCAGTGTAAATATCAATTGTATCTCCAACGCAACTATAATGTCTTATTGCCATTTCCAATATTTCTTTTTTGGATCGTTTGTTTACGCAATCGAGATGCCATTTTGTAATAGATTGTTCTGGTATTTTGTTCTTATCCTCTAACATTTGATTTTGCCTAAATAATGAAACAAATGAATATCTTTTGCCACGATTATATTTACTTCTATCAGGACATAAAGGATTTTTGCATTCCCAACTTTTAACATTTAGTATAGGATATGAATTTCCCTGAACATTTTCTGAATAACAAGCTGGACAATTAATAATTCTCTCATCTCGTTTGTTTTTTTCAAAAACAAGTATTAAATCATACTCATAGTTTTCACCTGTTATAAAACAATCTTTAAAGGTAAAACCTTGAAAGGCAATATCAAATTCGGCATTGTAAGGAGTTATTGATTCTATATATTTTTTTGTCACATCACCTATTTTCTTCCATTGAAAATAAGTTTTGTCTATTCGCTCTTTAGTGTGTTTTTCCGCGAATAGTATTACATCAGAATACAATTTCCATTGATTACCTCTTGCATTTTTTAAAAAAGGTACATATACAACCATAATACAATGATTATTTAAAGAATCATAAATGTTTTTAATTGTATTTAAAACAGTATTGCATCCTTGCACATAATTTTGTTCGATAAGGAATGACGGTATATCCACAAATGCCATAGCATGATTTCGCATACAAATATCAACATATTTATTAGTAAGAAAATCAAAATAATCCTTTGGGGCATTTTCACACCTAGAAAAAAAACTTTTGGTGACAGTTTGGTCAAACAAGTTAAAGCAATATCTTGAAAAAATTGAATCTATAATATTTTTATAATTTTTATCAGATACAATCATTTTTTTTAATTGGATGAAAGTTTCTTCTTCGCTTAAAGGTTCAAAATAATCTTTAAATGACAAATTATCTATTTTGTTTTGAATTAGAAATTTATTAAATTCGTTTATATTTCCAAAATCTAGTAATTCTCTAATTTTTAATTTTTGATAATAATTAAATTTTATATGATTTTGAAATGCATAATTCAATATTTTTTGAAAAGCAAAGGCATTTAATTCTAATTTTCTATTGACAGATTCAAGAAATGCTTCTTTAAAAGGTCTAATATTTGTACATTTTTCTTGAAGAATATATGCACTCAATTCTTTTAAAATCTTTTTTTGATCAGTATTTGGGTCCCAATTAATCCCTAATAACACCTTAAATTCATTTGTTATTTTTTCATCAAGACAAACATTATTAATCACAACAAAATTTAACACCAAACATCATATGGAGTCAATATTCTATTTTGGAATAATTACAATGTTGTATTAGTATTTTTCATGAGGTGAACGTTGAATATACTTTATGAACCAGAATATCGAATATTAATTCAATGCCTGAAAGACTTTAGATTGCAATCGAAAATGACCCAACAAGAACTTTCAACTATATTGGGATGTAGTCAATCTTATGTATGCAAATATGAACAATGCCAAAAACGCATAGATATTATAGAACTAAGAAAAATATGTCTTGCATTAGGGGTTAATTTAATTGTGCTTATTCAGGAATTTGAAGAAAGATTGAATACTGAGGGATTATAATATGACAGATTATGATACAATTAAAACTTTCCCAGAGTCAGATAGAGATTGGTCAGAAAAACAGTGGCAATATTTACTTAATTATCTTGTAGATATTGGTATGGTAAAATATAATGAAATTGCTTCTCTTGTTTTGGGGCATTTAAATCCTTCGCAGGTAGGAACTTCTGTCGCAAGTAATAAGTCTTTTCAATGTCATTATCCGCCAAGAAAATGTTGGGAAGCCGTTAGACAATGGCATTTTGAACAGTCTGGTAAATGTGCTGACTGTGGTACTAGACTGGAATTACAGGCTGATCATATTATTCCAAAAGAAGAATTGGGTGATGCTGCCAACACTTTGGATAATATGACACTTAGATGTAGGCGTTGCAATGTAGTAAAGAGACCATCTCATAAACATGGTGGTAAAACTTTTTTAACTTCAGAAGCAGCACTAATGTGGTTACTATTCACTAGACGACCAAAAACATATGATGAATTCATGAAATTATGCAGAAACTATGGTTTAACGATGGCAAGTGTGCGTTTTGAAGAATCGTGGGCTATGGCAAAATGGCTTGAAAGAGAGGGCTTGTATACAATATCTCCTAATTCAAAATATTAAAATACATTCTTAATAAAAAATAAAAATTCTGAAAATATGCGATAAAAATTATCTTCCTGCCTGACTTTTTATATGATTTTTCTCAAATTATAAGTGTAAATTAACTAAAATTCTTATTTTGCAGAAAAATTCTCATTTTGAAGTTATTTTTCCTTAAACTGAAAAACTATCCCCAAGAATCTAAAGAAAAAATAATTTTTATATTTCCCTTGTTTTTCAAAAGCACAACACATTCTTCTCACTTGTATTTTCTTATAACGATCTCTTTGGTTTCATTGCTTAATTGAGAATTTTCATCTATTGATTTGCTCAACTGGACTTTACCAAAATAATCATTTTATCCGTACACTTCAAAATCAGTGCGTAATTCAGCTATATTAAGAAAATCTCAATCTATCCGTACAGTCCGAAAAAAGTCCAGTTCGGCAGTTTGATTTTTTTAGTAAATTTAATTTCCGACCTGAAAACGCCATCACAGAGCGAGTTGTCCAAAATAATCAAAATATCCGTACAAATCAATCTGGTCGTTAAATTACATATGCCCAACCGACTTTTTATTATTAGTGTAACAAACTGTACTTTAAAGTACAGTATTATAGGATTAATTCTCAAAA
>CALURS010000178.1 GCA_944323215.1 Candidatus Gastranaerophilales bacterium
TAAATACCGAACTTGCACTTGCAGATATGGCATCTGTTGAAAAACAAATTGCAAAAGTATCGAAAACTGCTAAATCAGGCGATAAAAATGCCGTTATCCTTTTTGCAGTATTAGAGAAGATGCAGAAATTGCTTGAGAATGTTTCGTTTATCAATGTAAAAGAACATTTTAATGAAGATGAGCAAGCAATAATTAAACAACTTAACCTTATGTCTGTAAAACCTATAATTTATTGTGCAAACGTATCTGAGTTTGACCTCAAAGACGGAAATGAATACACCAGACAAGTTGGAGAGTACGCAAAATCTCACGGAGCAGAAATGGTTATTATATCTGCCAAAATTGAAGAAGAGCTTGTAGAACTCGGAGCAGAGGAAGCAAAAGAATACTTAAAAGACTTAGGTGTCGAAGACAGCGGCATTGACAAAATGATAAAATCTGTATATTCACTATTAAACTTAATAACTTTTATAACCGCTGGAGAAAAAGAAGTTCACGCTTGGACAATAGTAAAAGGAACCAAAGCGCCACAAGCTGCAGGGGTAATTCATACAGATTTTGAAAAAGGCTTTATCAGAGCCGAAATTACTCCTTATAAAGATTTTTCGGAGCTCGGTTCTTATGTTGCTTGCAAAGAAAAAGGAGTTACGAGACTGGAAGGTAAAGATTATATTATACAAGACGGAGACTTAGTACACTTTAGATTTGCTGTATAAATTAAGCAGGATTACTAGACTTCATTATCCTTTATATTAATAACATTTCCTGTTGCCTGTTCTGCCTCATAAGGGTTATATTTATTTCTAAACTTAACTTTTGCAGACACAATATCCAGCTCATACTTAACATCTTCCATATCTGTTTGAAGTTTTTGAATATTTTTTGCTTCAATATCTCTAATTTCTTTTTTTATATTATCAACAATTTTCTTCTGTTTAGACGTTAACTGAAGATATCGTTCAATTAATCCCATTTCACGAACAACACGTTTTCTATTATTAAGCATAGTAAGAGCTTCGTTGTAAGACTCTTTTTCCAGCATAACAGCAATTTGTAATGCCATTTCTTTTAATTGATTGTAATATAACATTAATTGATCGAACTGCTTTTCCACACCTAAACTCCATAATCGTGAGAGGATTGTCCGCCTTCACCATACTCTTCTTGATATCTTAAACGTTCCTCTTCTCGCTCTGTTTTTGACAAATCTTGATTAACAATTTTTATTGCTTGAACAAATGCATTTCTAATATCTGTTAGATCCTGAATAATTTTTTTTAACAAATCTAAATCTCTATTTATACTCACTTTAGACAAATTATTAATTTGACGATTATAAAATAAATACAAATGTTTAGATGTGTCATTTCCATTTTCTAAATCAATGGTGCGCATAAATTCTCTTAAAATTTGCTTTGCGCTATTAATATTTTGTGTTTTTTTAGCATAGGCTTTTTCTTCAATAGCAACAGAAGCTTTATTGAGAAATTGAATACACGCATCAAACAACATAATCATAATTTCTTTAGGATCAGCTGTGTTAATATTACTTTCTTGATATTTTTTTACGTATTTATTATATGGATTATAACTCATATTTATACTTTCTTATTGATAAAAATACCGGTTCCCATATTAAGCTTAGATATCAAATAACTTAATTCAGCGGGAGTAATCGTACCTATCAATCTGTCTGTTATTCTATCATATAATTCAATGTTTTCCAAATTTTTACTTAATTTAGTATAAAATCCTTTATTTTCACCGTCAACCAACAACAAATCATCGTTAGGGAAATTAGAACTATCATCACCAGTCATTTCAGAGGTATCTTGCTCTAACTCACTACCTTCTTCATCACTTTCGGTCCCATTGTCATCAGAGTTTTTTTTATCAGACTTTCTGCGCTTTTTATTTTCTTCTTTTTCTTCGTTAACCCTTTCTTGTTCAGTCAATTCCTGAACGATCATACTTTTTTCGGTATCTTCTTTTGCGATTTCTTCGCTTTCTTTGGAATAATCAAGAGAGGTTGCCTCCTTCAACCTTCCGGTATTAGCCATTGATAAACCATCCATGCCCATCTTTAATATTCCTTTACATAGTACCCAATAATATGATATAATTCTTTTGTGTTTATTACTATCATTTAAAAGAAGGATTAAGAGCATTGGAGAAAAATAATTACAGCGAATTCATGGAAAATTTATATACTTTTCCTTTATGGATAAAACAAGCCATATATATAAATTTATCAACAGACTTAAAAAAATATTTAAGCCAAGACTTTATATCCGCACAACAAGATGAATTGTTCCACGTATACCAGCCCAAACTATCGGAATTAGGAGAGCAAGAACTACAAAATAAAGATAGTTGTTGGGATGATAACATTTATACTTTTTTAAATTGCTGTAAGAAAAATATGAATTTAGTGGAAATAGCAATTGCAGGCTCATTTTCAATGGAGGAAATGGCAAAAGCGTTTACATTCTGTATGGATCAAAAATATTTTACAGAAGACATCCCAATGCTGGTATCATCAATTGCAGGATTTATTGCGGGGAAATACAGAACAGGTGAGTACTTTATAAGAGCAGGTAAAATGTCTATTGAAGACTTGGAAAAAGTTCTTGCAAGGCAACAAGAGCTTCAGGCTAAAGGCAAACACGTTTTCATAGCTGAACTAATGGTACAAATGGGGATAATCAAAGAAAAGGATATGAAAAGTGTTATGCTTATTAAAGAAGAAGCCGGAAAAAGTTTATATTATCCGAAGATATGATACCAAAGCCAATGGAAAAAAGCGGTGACCTTGATTTGCTGGCAGAAAACCAAAAATTAAAAGAAGAATGTGAGATATTAAAAGTCAAGCTGTCAAGAATACTCAACTTTATAAAAGAGAATAAAATGTAGGCAAATAAATGCTATTACAGTACATAAGAGATGGACTAGTCGAAGAAGAACATATACTCGAATTTTCGGAAGGGACAGAAGAAACAAATGCAAAGATTTACTATTTGAGATCTTGCGCAAAACCGTTGCAAGCATCTCTGCTTGTTGATTATAATATTGACAAAGAATTTCTTCTATCCTCCTCAGAAATAGCTCTTACCTGTGCATCTCACGCAGGTGAGGAGTGTCATATAAAACAGGCGATGTCACTAATGGATAAATTCGGGGTCAGCCTAAGTGATTTAAAATGCGGAGTACACCCTCCATTATCAAAAACAGCTGCGAAATCACTTGAACAAGAGGGCAAAAAGCCTAACGAGCTTTATAACAACTGCGTAGGGAAGCACTTACTTTTCCTTGCGCTATGCAAAATAAACGGATGGGACACAAGTACTTATGACGACAAAAATCACCCGCTGCAAAAACTCGTAAAAAAACAAATAAATACTCTTTGTGAAGTAACAGCCAGCTATCCGATAACAAAAGATGGTTGCGGTGTGCCTATTTTATCTATGCCATTAGCCAAGATGGTAAATGGCTACAAAAATTTATTCAGCAATCAGAAATACGAAATAATAAAGTCTGCATTCCAAGAAAATCCTTACATCATTGGCGGAGAAGATCGATTAGATACAGAAATAATGCAAGCAGCTCCAAATCTGATTGCAAAAGTCGGCGCTGGCGGATTGTGCATCGTCTATAATACATTAACACAAGAGGCAATCGGGATAAAAATACAAGATTGCGATATGAAGTCAAGACGAATTGCTCTGCTAGAATACCTGAACAGACTTAACTGGGGTGATTTTAAATATGAAAATAAAATAAAAACCCTTCACGGGGATATAGTAGGAGAAATTATACTAAAATAAACTCCTACGAGTAGTCCAAATTTTATTGATATAATTGCAGATAAAGATATTTTGTGCTAAAATAAATTTGATTTTAAAGAGGAGAGAATATGCCAGTACTAGAGAAAAATGAAGGTATAATAACCCAAATAATAGGTCCGGTAATAGACGTAGAATTTCAACAGGGAGAATTACCAGAAATATACAACGCATTAAGAATAATCTGCGAAGACGGAAGCACAATAGTTGCAGAAGTCCAACAAATGCTGGGTTCAAACAGAGTAAGAACT
>CALURS010000179.1 GCA_944323215.1 Candidatus Gastranaerophilales bacterium
GATATGGTTGTACCGGTAGAATTATGGATGAGTGATGGAAAATACCATATTTTGGCAAGAAAAAGAAAAGTACAGCCAAACCATAACAGAACAAAATTTATAAAAAAAACGACCGATTATATCGGTCGTTTTTTTGTCCTCACTATAATTACTTGTCGTCTTTGTTTTTATCATCATTTGTTGTTGGTGGAGCTTCTGATGTAGGGGAAGATTTTTGTGTTTCACCTGATAATGGAGCGTTCTCGCCTTCCCCTGATTGGGATGGGGTGGTTACATTAGCATATGAAGGAGTTAATGTAAACAAGTTTTCTTCGCTTGTATTATCAACGGTTTCTTCCCAATATTCTGTAGAAACTTCTTGAAATTCAGTTGTTTCCGCAGACAAATCTTGAGTCCCTTTTCTTAAATCAATTGTATCTTCGGCTGTTGAACGGTATTCTCCAAGTTGTTTAGCTGCTTCTGCACCATATATACCGGTAGCGACAGCTGCTAAAGCTGCCGCAGCGATGTATGCAATTGCAGCAATAGAGCCAAATATTGAACTTCCTAGAGCGGTTGCTCTTAATGCACATTTTGTTGCTGTTACTGCTGCGGATGCAGCGGATAATATCATTATCGAGCCTTGAACAATAGCTGATGTTTTTGTTGACTCATCTATTTCTGAAACATAATTTGTAAATTCATTACTTGTTTCTATATTTGTTGATATTTCCTCATAGCCTTCGCCAATACCTAATATTTCTTCATTAAATCCTTCTGTTTCCTCATTCGTTTTTGTTTGAGTACTGCTCATTTGTGCACCTAATGCTTTCATTATTGCAATTTCTTTTTCTGTGGCAGTTCCATTTTGATATTTTGTATAGTAATAGTTATATAAACCTTCAAGGTCGGCTATTTCTCCTTGCCCTTGTTCGTTTGTCTCTAGAGCTTGTTCTTGGAGTAATTCCATTTCTTCTTGCATTTCTTCCATCGTTAAAACTTGATCTGCAAGATTTGCTTGTTCTGTATACAATTCATCTTGAGCTGTTAAGCAGGCTTCTACTGCATCCTTATTGGGTGAATTTGCCTTTGTAACCATTGCCATAGCAAATTGTAATGCTGCTGTCGCAATTAGTGAAAGGCTTACACTATTACTTTTAGCACTAGTAGCTGCTGATGCTTTCCCTATGGTTACTTCCAGCTCCGGTATTACTCCGGCATTAACTAGACCGCCTGCGGCCGCTGTTCCAACATTTGCGGCTGCCTGTATTGGTTTCCCATCGCTATTTAAAAATCCTGCATCATCTGCGTTGTATTCAAGCCTATCTTGTGGAGATTCATTCGTTGAATAACCATTTTCATCTACATCATTTTCCCAATTGTCAATATATGAGCGGAATTTTGTGCAGATTGATTGATATTCAGCTTCTGATAATCCGTTTTTATTTCCGTTGTTATAATCATACCAATAACTTTTTGCTTCTGTTGGACTTAATGCATTTACATTTATACCCATATCCAGATACTCCTTTTAGTTCTTATATCGGTTTTTTTTTGTGAAACTTTAATATTTTGATTAAATTGTTAAAATTTTTTTACAAAAGTAAAAAACATCTTTCTTTAGAAAGATGTTTTTTTATTATATATTTTTTGTTTCTATTTTGAAACAATAGATAATTTTTCACCACAAGTATTTGTTTTTTCTAAATAATGATATGGATTAGAAACAATATTGTATTGAGGGTTAAAGTATTGTTTATTACCTCCTTTAAAATGAATTTTGCTGTTTTTTACTTTGTGATAAAGCGTGAATACTCCATCACGCATTGTTCCGTTATCAAGTACAATATCAATATTCTTTAGGTTGTTCCCTTCTTTGATAAAACGTTTAATACAGTAGTTCATACCATTTTTAACAACTTTATAGATTGAATTATCACCGCTAATGATATTTGACAATACAAGTCCTGAAGTTAAAGCAATTCCGCCAACCCCTAATATTGAAGGATCTTCAGATTTTAAATCAATTTGGTTTAGTGTTACTGTTTGAGTCTTAGGAAGATATGGATTTTCAGCACTAGGATCATATGCATATTTGTTTTGAGGCGAAATTCCTGCCATATTAAATAGTGATAGAACCATAGAGCCAGCGGAGTCCATTGTAAATGCTGTTGGAAGAATTATAGCTCCATTTGATTCATTTTTCCCGTGTTGAGGGTCAACATAATATAGTGTACCGTTGTTAAGAGCAGAAAGTTTTCCGTCAGCTTTTCTTAAATTAGAGATATATGCAAAATCTTCATTCATTTGTTTGTAATATTTTGCTTCTTCGCTGTCTCCTTCAATCTTGCTAAAAGGTGTAGCATTTCTGTTTTGAAGAAAAACGTTTTTAGTTTTTTCTTCATAACCGCCCATACCAAACTCGTCGCCTCCATAGAGGGTTGGAATGCCAGGAACGGATGCTAGTATTCTCATATACATTCGTACTTTTGCTATTGCCGGATCATTAATAGCTTTGTATAGTTTAAATTGTGCTTCTGTTTTTGCTCCAAGTCCAGCCTTTTCGAATACTAATCTGATAGCTTCTCTGATATCAGTACCACCAAATGTGTTCCTTTCATTGTCGTTTCTACTCAACATATATTCTTGGTGTTGAAGTTCTTCACTTGTAATGTATGAATTATCATATAGTTCTATGTATTTTTTTATAGCTTTATCAATTTGATTAAGCATTTCATTTGAGTTATAATAAGGGTTTGGACCTCCTTGATTTTTATAATGGTTGTCCAAGTCTTTGAGTTTTATATCAGCCGCTTCTCTTAGGATATTTCCCAATACTAATATTTTGTTAGGAATATTGCCGGAAGAATGATAATATTTTTGGAATGAATATAGTTTTCCTTGATTATATTCCCACATAGCAACTTCTTTAGCTTTTTTTGTTATTGCATCAATAAGTTCTGATTTAACATCGAAGGTATTATCTTTTTGTAGTTGTAGTCCATTCTTTTCAGCAATATCTAAAACTTCTTCTATAGCCGAATCATAATTTATGTATGAAGCTCTTTTTTTATTTTTAATAGAGTAATTTCCGTTAACAAGTGCTGTTACAGCTTTATGAAGTGCAGCAAGTTCTTCAGGGGTAACTACTCCTTTTTGACCCAAAAATTCGTGTAAATTATCTCTAATAACTTTTCCGTTTGCAATAGCGTACGTGCTGGCACCTAGTAAATAATTTTTATTAATATAACTTGTATCTTTCAGATTGTATAAAACGTCATAAGGTAAATCATTCATGCCCGCAGCACCGGTAACCATTAATATAGCATCGTTTCTATGAGGGTTATTTGCCGGAAGCTCTTTAAGATTAGCATGCATTAGCTTCATATCAACCATCATACAGTGTGCGAGGCGTGGTTTATCGTGGTTTCCTCCAAAGGTATATAAAGAACGAGTATATTCCAGTGGAGTAGCTTTTAGAGCGAGACTCTTAAGTTTATTATCAATAGCTTTTTGAGATCCTGTGGCACCGTCGAATGTGTCACCGCCAAAGTATTGAGCTTTTGAATTTTTATCAAATTCTTTAGCCGGATCTCCTGAAAATATTTTCATAATGTCGGTAAAGAAATAGTCGTAAGCTGCTTCACTCGTGTGTTCTGATGCGTCAATAAAGTCTTCTACTACCGCCATATTTCCACCATTGAAATCATCTCTATCGGTTATTTCATCAAAAATATGTGATGCAGGGTTATATTTTGCAACGCCATCCTTATAAGCTCTCCAAAATTCGCGAAGATTTTTATTTACATTATCAGGATTTCCTTTTTTGTTTCTAAGGCTGTCGATGTCTTCCATATCTTTTAGTGCATCAATTCTCCAATTAGCACCTAAACCCGCTTTTGCAGTAATGGCTTCTGCATACTTGAAAGAATTTAGGTTTGTATTTGCAATTCTATTTAATACAGCATTTTTAACAAAGTCTAATTCTACAGAATCGGTACCAAATTCTTTTAAACCTGAGTGTATAGCTTTTGCTAAAAGTTCAGCTTCATATTTTGGTGTGTATCCTAAAACTCCTAAATTAGCTAAAGAGCTGTTTT
>CALURS010000180.1 GCA_944323215.1 Candidatus Gastranaerophilales bacterium
GATACTATCGCACAGGAACGCGGTGTAAACTTTTCCAATATACTTCAACAGGCGTTGATGAAAGAATTAAACGTAACTGCCCCCAAACACGCATAATAAGCTTTAAGCCGCTGCATAAACAGCGGCTTTTTTATGCCCAAAATAAAAAACACCATAACTTTTAAGGCACTATAGTTTTTAACTTAGGTAATTTTAGAATTAAATAAAATTACTTATATTTTTAGCATCATCAAGTGTATTAAACCCTAACAACTTTGCCATATCTTCTGACTTGTTGCATAAACTACTTATACTTCTCTGAATATTTTTCAACTGATATTTAGGATTTATAGTTTTTACTAAATATATAACGATACATATAACAACAGCTAATCTATCTGTCGGTGTTTTATTGATTGGATTCTTTTTTGATTCAATAAAATATAAATGTTTAGTCCATTCTTTTCTATATTTCGGTTTTGTTTTTAACTTAACATCTATTAAGTTTGAGTTATGCGCACATATATTTCGTATAAAATGTAAACATTTAACCCAAGATAAAAACTCTACTACTGTTGCCCCATATTTAGCAGCTATTTTTCGTAGCATAGATTCATTCATTATGTTCAACATGAGAACTATATCCCCAAATGTTAATACATCTATTGCTAACCAAATGCTTGGGAACTTGTCTACATCTAAATTATTTGTATTTCTAAATTCTGATGAACGTTGCTTTGGAACTGATTTTAAAATATTATTTTTTAGCCGATATTGCTTTTCTTCTATTTGAAATTTTGTATATTTTCTCGATTTGCCCAAAGCCAAAAATTTAAATACCCAAATGCACCATATTTTAATCCCATTACATGAGAAAGCGTAGTTTTTATTGAAACCTCTATTTTTTCAATAGCATGTAATAAATAAATTCTTAAATTTTTATCTTGGTAATATCTGCGCAAAACATCCTGAAAAGTAATACCGTCATAAGAAATGTTAATAGTTCCCTCGCTTTTAGTAATTTTGCTCAAAGGATGTGCAAATTCTTTTAATTTATAATAATTAATGTGTTTTATTTTTTCTATATCCGTACCATTTACTGCCATACCACGGCTTTTAAAAAGATTGAGTAAATCGTCACTTGATAAAGCTTTAGGATTAGTCATTATTTTATCCTCCAAATAAAAAACCCCCACGTACAGAACTCGTCTGTCCTAAAAAGGAATAGTGGGGGGGATTGTCGTCACTTAAATATTATCAAACATTCCCACAATGGTCAAGGAAATTTAATCATTTTCTCTAAAATTCTGCCAAAATTTACATAATTCTACATAATAAACTATACTATAAATTCCCGTGCCTATTTTGTAATAAAAAAGCTCTGCTATTTAGCAGAGCGTAATTAAACATATAATCACCTCTTCGCCGTTTATAAAACAGAACTCTCAAGTATGTTTCATCCCGGTTGGAGGTAAAATTCTTTAATTATTCTTACTGTTTTCTTTGCTTTTCAAGTAAAGCATTAATATTAACAGGTCTTAAAGAAATAGTTGGTATATTAGGCTGAGCCGTCATAAGTGATACCTGAGCTCTCAAATACGGAAACATAATAGCAATAGCGTTTGGTAAAATACCCTTACTTTCTATATTCCCAGCTTCAAACGTGCCATTTAAGCATAGTTCTAACATAAATACATTTTCAACTTCAACTTTGCAAAATAATTTTACTTTAATGAACTTGCCATCAATATTATGTTCTTCTTTAAAACCAACTTCTGCTATACCTTCTTTATCAGCATGTCTTCCTGTTGCATTAAAATGAATAAATTCAAAATACAAATTATTCATTTTAAGTGCATCTGCTAAAATCATTTCTTCATTAACCATTTCTTACTCTCCTATGCTGCTATAACGTAATCATCATCTTTCGTTTGTTTGTAAACAGGCATTGAAACTTCAATTTGATTATAAGTTTCTTCAATTACATTTATAAAAATAGTATTTTTTTTCAAATATTCTTTAAGTTCTACTTTTCCAATAGTAGCATATTGAGCATTATCATCCCATTCAATACCCATCTCTAAACAGATTTTCTTTGCTAAAGCATAATTATCCATTTTCATTTTTATCACTCCACTATTTCTATACTTTTTATAGCAATATTATCTCTAACACAATATTGAACTTGAGTTTTAGGAAATCCCAAATCATCAAATCCAGCTCTGGGAAAATTACAAGAATAAACTAAAATTCCAGTTAAATTAGCATAAAAATTACAATAGAAACTTCTCATTTCTTTTTTATTTTCAAAATTCGGTGCACCTATCGAAGATTCTGTACTAGCAAAATCTTTTAAGGACTTTTCAAGTTTCTTTCTATTATCAATAGAATCTAAATCAAAATACTCTTCATTTTTACAACTTATCAATGATTTTAATACCGCAGGCTTTCCATGCCAATTTTGAGAAACCATTCTTGCCCAATAATCAGCCCAAAATCTATCTTTAAAAAAATATATTCCTTCTCCTAACCATTCATCTTTTTTATTACTTAATTTATAATGGTTTTCTTCAATTATTTTTTTTGCATTTTTCTTAATAGTTCCATGATAACCAGTCAATTCTACCATCTATATCTATTCCTTCCCTAAAAAGGGCATAGTAAATAAACGTCCTAAAAATAATTCAAAAAATAAAAGTCTATTTGTGACTTATATACTGTCAATCGCATTCTATTTTGAACACATATTGTATATCATTTTTCCCAAATTGTCAAATATTGACAAATGCAAGGAAAGAATGGATATTGCTTATATCCATTCTTTCCTTGGCTATATTTTTCCTTCTCCTTTTCTTTTATTTCACATTTTATTCACAAATATTTTTAATGCTTTATTATGCAAGCGGGGTACCTATTTCCAGCTGTAATTTAAATCAATGTCAATTTTCTTCCATTTTTCGTATAGTACACCATTGCCATTATGAATCTCATCTATGGATAATAGATGTATTTTAATATTCTGCTTTATCTTATTTTCAATATCAACTATTTTAGCCATGATATTTTCAATTCTCTGTTCACTACCGCAGCTTCCATATGCTAGACTGTATGCCAATGTTATGCGACTGGCGTTATCCCGTCAGTTTTACATCTAGTTGCTGCCGTAATATCCGTGTGATTAACCGTTTATGCTTTAATTCATCTTTTGTCATCTTAACTCTTCTAAAATTTCTCCCAGCTTGTACTGCCACAATTTTAAGATATCGGCTTCACTCTAATTTTCTCATAACTTTACCAGCAAACAACCACAACAACCGGCATCAATTTCCACCGGAATTTCGAATGTCGGTACAATACCGTGGCAGTTTTACGCAGATAACGCAGCAATGCGTAAAATTCGCTGTCTATATTGCTTTCCACCAGTAGCCAAACTTTGCGCGCGCCGGTGAACTGCTTGCTTTAAAATGGCGGAACGTAAATTTTGTCGAGGAAAAAATCAAAATAGAATCAACCATTTTGGCTTTGCCGAAGGTTGGTATTGTCGAAGCCCCACCCAAAACAAAAGCCGGTATCCGCGAAATTACAATACCGGCACAAATGTGCGAAATTTTAAAAACCTTGCGCGGCAACGGCAAAATTATGTATATGTGCCGGCCCGATGATTATGTTTTCCGCACAGCACATGGCACAGCATTTTTCCCTTCCAATATCAGGCGCGACTGGAAAAAGATACTTAACGGTGCCGCCGTGGAATATAAATGCCTTAAAACATGGCGGCATACCCACGCAACGCAGCTGCTTGCCAAAGGCGTGCCGCTGCTTGAAGTATCCAAGCGTCTCGGGCACAGCAAGCCTTCACACACACTTAATTTGTACGGGCACGCTATACCTGATTTTGATAAAGATATTGCGCTTAAAGTCGCAGAAATTTACGGTATTGCAATCTAATAAGATAAAATTAAACTGATGCAAAAGCACCAGTTTTTTTGTTGTCCCCACGTTGTCCCCAGTACACGCTGATTGGTTGTCCCCATTAAAAACACAAAAAACGCTGTACCCGCATGGATACAG
>CALURS010000181.1 GCA_944323215.1 Candidatus Gastranaerophilales bacterium
AGTCACTGCATCAACGTCAGGTCCGTTCTTTAAGTCCATTGATTCAAAAGTAGTGAACGGCTTAACCCAGAATCCAGCTTTATATGGTGCTTGCATGGTAGCGTACTTCGGTGCTTCGTCTGTATCGAGAATGGCGTATTTGTTTTGATTAATAGCACTCATTCTAACGGCAGACGGAAGAATAGAGAAGTTATCGGCGTGTTGGAACGCAAATCTTAAGGTTTCGTTAACAATAGCTTTCCCGCCTGATTGAGCGGCAACAGGTTCAGCAAGTACCGGCGGAGAGAACGCATCAGAGGGGTTACTGCTACCGCCACCTGCACGATTGAAGGTGAAGTAGCCAAGATTGTCGTCTTGGTTTATTCCATAGCTTACGTCATACTTGTAGATAGGAGAGTATGCAACAGGGCTTTCGCCTGTATAATTAACTTGGTTTGCCAGAGCGTCATCTGCAAACAGAATATTGACAGATTCTTTTTCAGTGTATGATAGTAGGTTTAGTTTATTAACATTAACAAGAGCATTAGTATCTATATTGTATGTGTTAGCAGTTACTCTGTCCATAACCTCATTAGCAAGGTCAACATCAGCTCCGAAGTTAACAGCCCCGTTAATATTCAATTGCTGCATAGCAATATTCCCTACGGCTCCGTTAATCATCGATAATGAACCGGAGTTGAGCGTCAAATTATTACTTTGATTAAGTACATCATCCCTACCTAAGTATAAATTCGTACTATCAAGTGTGATGTTAGCGTTGATGATATCGTTATTTAGATATATAGCACCAGTTTCATCACCGGTTAAATTCAGATTATATTGGTAAGTTCTGTCAATATTAGTTCCTGATACACTGCCGCCGTCTATTTTGTCATTAAAAATTATATTTCCGTTATTTTGAGCTTTTAGTGAAATAGCAGGAGATGAAGATGCGGAGGTTTGAACAAAAATAGCATTGTTAATTTTACCTCTAGAGTCCTCAGTGTAGTTTCCAGTGAACTGAATATCTTTGTTATCCGCTATAAAGTTCATATCTTTATTTGTGTATATAGCACCGCCAAGAGCTAAATCTGATGTACTCTCAGTTTTAGCGTAGTTGTTGATAAAGCTTCCATAAATTCCGCCAATAAGATTTCCGTCAGTGTCTTTATTCCCGATTGTACCATTATAGTTATAAATCGCCCCGCCAAAAGCAGAAGAATTCTTTGATATCGTATAATTATTAATGAAGTCTCCTATTATATTTCCAATATGAGCATTTGAAGAATTATTAGTTCCATAATTGTAAATTGCACCACCATTTGCATTCGCATAGCTAATTGAATAATTTTTTATAAAATCACCATTAATTGCCGCTATTGTGGTATTCCCATTATCAGAATAGTTATAAATTGCACCACCTTTGCTATCTGCATAATTTGAAACAGCATAATTCCCAATAAAATCTCCTGTTAGTATTCCAATTAAAGCATTACCATTATCCGCAGAGTTATAAATTCCACCACCTAAAGCTGAAGCACGGGTTGAAACAACAAAATTACCTACGAAATTCCCTGTTATGTTATTAAATGTGCTTTTATAATTAAAAATACTTCCTCCATATGCAGAATATCCTTTTGCATAGTTACCTATAAAATTACTAACGATATCTCCTATGCTAGCGTTGTAATAGTTATATATTGCACCGCCTCTACCAGATGTAGATACTGAACTTGCATAATTCCCTATGAAATTTCCCGTTATACTACCAATTGTCGATTTTCCATTTGTGCCATTATTAGCTATAGCACCACCTTCAGCATTTGAATAGGACGAGATAAAATTACCTACAAAGTCCCCGACAATATCACCGCCTCTTAAATTAGCAGAATTATAAATCGCTCCACCATTTCTTGACGTATTTTGATTAATAAAGTTGCCTATAATATCTCCACTGGGATTAGTTTTCCTCGTCAAAGAATTAACAGGATCATATTCATAAATAATACTATTATTACTTATTGCTGATGCTCCTTCTTCTAGTACATAATTTCCACTATCTTTCTCCCAATTATAGTATATTTTATATGCGCCACTACCATATTCGGTATTAGAAAGGTTCACTTCGTAATAGTGCGGAATTGTTTCATTTTTACTATTTATTTCATACTTAATAATAATATTATCATTCAAGTTTTCAGTATCAGCCGGAGTTACCTCAGTTAATGAATAACCACTATTCGGATACATAACCCCATTACCTCCCGAAATCTCTTGACCTGCTAGATTATCAAGGGTAGGAGTACTCAATAGGTTTAAGTCAGTATCGTTTTTTGCACCAAAGGCTAAGGTACAAGAAAATATAATACTTAATGCTAAAGTTGTCGCTTTTAGTGTAATCATTACAAACTAAACCTCCGTGTTTATAAAAAGGCTATATAATATTTATATTCCACATTTTCTTTATTCTATATCCTTTATAAGTTTATATAGTTACAAAATTTTACAATAATAAAATAGCAACAAGACGTGTAAACTAGCTGCACTCAAACAGTATAAGGCTAGCTGTAGTTTCGCTAAGCAATTGCAGTAAATAAATTGCTGGATTAAAAACCTCACAAGCGCCCTCATTTACCCATCCCTACACCTTCCAAGCTCGGGAAGATGGCATTTTCTTGCAAAGAAATTAGTTAATCAACAAAAAAAAAGACTCTGCAAAAAAACAAAGTCTACCTTAAAAAGTTTAAACAACAATTCACAATCTCAACCAATTTTATGCAGAATTAGTACAACATGCCAACTTTTTTACAAAACTTAATACATAAAAAAATCATGCTATCATGCACCAACACATGATTAGACATGTTTTATAAGGCTCAAACATGGTATCCATACATGCGAGCATGGTTCACGATGTCATAATCGCAATAAACACAAGCTATATAGCCTGTTAAGAACTTTGTAACAAAAATTAATATATCCCTTGTAAATAACGACTTAATCCTTATAATAAAATTAAAGGGTAGAAAAATTCAATTATTACAAGGCATGAGAGCCTGTATAAGTATAGATTTTGGGGAGGAATTGTGCTGAGAAGTCGTGACATGGGTAGATCTATTGCTGTTAGGAGATGGACGCCGACCGCTATAGAATGTTATAAACGTGGTTGTAATTGTGAAGGTTGTTTTTATAAAGATTTTTTTAGCGGGTCATCGCAAAAATGTCAAATGAAAGCTTCTGTACTAGAATTGGTAAGAGTTATCGGAACCCCAAATGTAGAAGTACCACAAATAATTTCTGAATAAAGGGCTTTAAATTTTTAGCTAAATATTGTATACTTAAAAAGTATCACACATCTCGGAGGTTTTTAATGCGTATTTATGTGAACGGAAAAAACATCGTTATTACCGATGCTATCAAGGCTTATGTTAAAGAAAAATTGGGCAAAGTTGCCAACCACTATGATCAAATTACCGGTCTTGATGTTGTCCTATCGGTAGTGAAAAACCCTGCAGCATCAGAAAGCCATATCGCTGAAGTATCCTGCAAACTTAATTCAGGTGCTATTCATCTAGAAGAGGCTGCTGAATCTATGTACGCAAGCATTGATTTACTTGCTGATAAGTTGGACAGACAAGTTAAAAAGCACAAAGATAAGTCTCTTTATGCCGACAAATCTACTATCAGAAATGCTGAACTAGAAGAAGAACCGGTAACAGAAGGGTAAAATGATTAATAATAAAAAAGTCGTTGTCATTATGCCGGCATATAATGCCGAAAAAACTTTAGAACAAACTTACAACGACATTTGTCAAGATTTCGTCGACGAGATTATTCTCGTCGACGATTTTTCTAAAGACTTAACAAAAGATATTGCTAAAAAACTCAATATTACAACTATTGTTCACGATAAAAACAAAGGCTATGGTGCAAACCAAAAATCCTGCTACAAAGCCGCACTTAAGGCAAATGCTGATATCGTTATTATGGTTCACCCTGATTATCAATACA
>CALURS010000182.1 GCA_944323215.1 Candidatus Gastranaerophilales bacterium
ATTTGAACTCTTCAAAAGAGTCAAAGTTTGATGTTAGTAATAATTTAAAAATCTTAAAAGCACTCATATTAAAAATTATATGCAAAGGAGGAACGAACTATGATTGATAATAGGATAAATATAATTCACATTTCGGACACACATATTAGTTCTGCTTTAGTTAATGATATAAATCGTGTTACATCATCATTAATTAACGATATTAGAGCGCTACTTAATGAGGAAGAACTTAAGTCAACAATAGTTTGTTTTACGGGGGATTTAATTCAACGAGGGGACTATGGGTATTCATGCGAAAAACAATATGAATTGGCTTTATATAACTTTCTCTTGCCATTATTAGAGGATTTATCAATAAATTTATCGAATTTTTTTATAGTCCCAGGCAACCATGAAATAGATTTAACTAAAATTAATAAAATTTATGATGAGGGTTTAAATAAATATTTAGCAAATTATAGTGGCAAATTGGAGATAGATTACCCAAAAGAAAATCAATTGAGAGAACGACTAGACGGATTTAGAAAATTTGAGTCCGAAATAAATGAAGGTCCAGAAAACAATAAAATTGTAAACTCAAAAGTAATCACAGTGAATAATCAAAAAATTGGAGTATGTTTAATTAATACCTCATGGAATTTAGCTTCAGATAGCGCAAACGACAAGGGTAAAATTATAGTTGGCGCTAATTTATTATATAACGAATTTCAAAAAATTAAAGAGTGCCGTTATAAAATTTGCCTTATGCACCACTCTTTATCATGGCTAAGAGATGAAGATACATATGAAGTTGAATCATTATTATCTAAATTTGACGTTGTATTGTGTGGACATTCTCACTATTCAAATGATAAACAAATAACTTCACCGAATGGTAAAACTATATTTTGCATGGCAAGCCAAATATTGCCGCTAACTAGTAATACGGGATATAATTTAATTAGAATAGATTCAAACGTATGCACAGTTATGCAACGTCAGTATTATTATCAGAGAGATGCTTTTGATGCTAATTTGCAAATAGAAAATGGTGAACAAAAATTCATTATTAAAAATGAAGATGAGCAAACTTTAATATTTAATACATGCCTGAAAACCAAAAAAGGATTTTTTAACAAGCTAAATACTGTTTCAATTACTTGCCTTATAGATGATAAGAAGCAGTCTTTTGATTCTTATTATGTTGTACCAAAATTGACATATGAAATTGACGATACGCTTGAGGGAAAGAATAGCGAGAAAAAAAAGCAATTAGTTCCGACGGATATAATACGTTCTCAGGATAATTTTGTTGTCTATGGGAAAAAGGATTATGGAAAAAGCTTGTTGCTATATTATATTGCTGAACAATATTATAATATGGTAGAAGAACGAAAACTACCTATTATTATTGATTGCAAAAAAATTAAAGATAAAGAAAAAAGCATACTCATTGAGATTAGAAATTATTTACAGGATTTGGCACAAGACGATTATAAAATCTCTTTGGATGATATTTCTAATATGCTTAATTCTGGTAATTGTGTATTGCTTTTTGATGACTTTTCTTCGCAAGAAAAGAATGCAAAAACTATTGCGGAATTTATCAAAAAATATCATAAGAATAAAAGAATTTTCACAATAACACAATCGCCAACGAGTATTCTTGAAAACAAAATAGCTGATGAGCTGGATGAGGAGACATGTACAGTCAAATATAAAAGAGTTTATATGTGTTTTATGTCAAAAAATGACATTAGGAAAATGGCACATAATCTTTCTTCATGCGAAGCGACGGAATTAACATCTTTTACAAACAGAATAGTCGCTTGTTTTAATAAAACATACTTACCAAGGACTCCTTTTGCGGTGGCTTTGGTAGTTTCTGTGTGTAATATAAATTCGGATTATGAACCAGTTAATCTAGCAGCTGTCGTAAAAAGATTCATGGAAATGATTCTAGATCGCTTATCCCCCAAAGAACTATTGTCGAATGAGTTCAATTTCGAAATAAAAGAAGATTTTCTAGCATTTATTGCGTATAAAATGGTAAATGAAAATCTTTTCGACGTTCCAATTGATATGTTTGATAAGTGGGTAGCTGAATATCATGAGTTTAATGGTTTTTCCATTCGCGATAGTCATTTTAATGAATATTTTTTTGCAACCAATGTGTTGTTTAATAACAATGGGAAAGTATCATTCAAGTATGCGTGCTTATTAGAATACTATATTGGGAAAAGAGCTTCTCTCGATAAAAACTTTCTTAATGAAATATTAGCTAAAAATAGGTTTTTAAATTATATAAGCGAGCTTATATATTGTGCTGGACTGGATGCAAGAAATACACAAATCGTAGAAACATTAGGACAATATCTTAATGAATATATTGATGAAAGTAAAATTGATACCTCATTTTTGTCAGGCGACAGAATAAAGCTTGATTTATCGATCGATGAACAGGATATTAAAGTAAATGTTATAGAAAAGCAAATGTCTGAAAATGAAGTTGATAGGTTAACAGATATCAATGACAATTCCTCGGAATACTTACCAACTAATATAAATAAAGGACAAGCTTATGATGAATCTAAATTGCGCTTGGATTATTATGATATACTATTAGATGCTTTTGGAAGTGCTATTAGGAACACAGAATTAACTGGATATCAGAAAAGATATGCAGCTTTTAAAAATTATATGAAAGGTGCATTATATTGGTGCAGTTGTTTAGCATATAGTGTAGATGAATTTATTAAGATAATTCGACGTGATATTTTTGAAAAAAGAGAGGTTCTTGCCGAAAAAAATATTTCAAAAATTGAAGAAATTTTTAGAGATTTTTGTAGAATCGCTATACCTTTAATGGCAGAAGAAAATATGGTTGAAAGTGTAGGGACTAAAAAATTAGGACGAATTTTTTTAGATTACTATAATTCCATAAATGATTTTGCCTCATTAGATAAATTTTTGGCATTACTTGTTACTTTGGATTTGAAGCTTTCAAATTGGAAAGAAATGTTTGATGATTTTTTAAAAAATAATACATCGAAAGATTTAAATATCGTATTATTTTTTAAGATGATTTTATTATATAAAATTTGTCATTTTGGTAAAGTGAATAATTCCTATTTGGCGGAAAGATTGTTTATATTAAGTAAGAAAATTAATAAGGCAGCAGGGGCTTTATACGGTAAAAATAAAACAAAATTTATTAATGCAATAAATGAAGACCAAATAAAATTTAAAAAAGATAATTAATTTTATAATACTTTACTAAGGCGGTAAAATTGGTTGGTAAATCAAAAAGCAATGCTATATAGTATTGCTTTTTGATTTATTTTAAACGTTAGAAAGGCATATCCCCGTCGTCTGCAATCTCTATGAGTGTAGGCGGCTTTTTTAATTCTCCCGTGAACTTGTTTACGGGAATATCCTTGCTTTTGTCAAAGTCATATACCTCTGTTATCCGTCGGCAAAATGCCGCCCACGTTTTCGGCTCTGACTGTTGTATATTCGTATATTGTTCTTTCAATGAGAGGTTAGAAACGATATACACGGTATCATAGCAAGCCACGCGGTTATAGTGCCGCCCGCGTATGCGTATCGGCTGCCCGTCCAGATAGTCCAGTATCTCCGAGATTTTGAACGAACTTCGGAACTCGTCAAGAAACAATATTTTTTCGCCGTTGTAATCGTCTATCCAGCCGAACTCGTAATTCGTCGTTCGGTACACGTCGTCATATCCGTGTTTTTGGAATACATAACTTGTCTTTCCGCACCCCGCCGAGCCGTATATGTAATAGACTTTCATATTGCGAAACACCCGTTTGAACTTGTTTTCCAAGTGCGATTGCCTGTATTCCTTTGCCCATTTCATAACGCGGATAAAGCGGTTGCCGTGTTTTTTGGAAAGGTCGTAAAAACTCATTCCGTTTTCTATATCGTGCATAATGTCGGTTAAGTCGGTGCGTTCGCCGTC
>CALURS010000183.1 GCA_944323215.1 Candidatus Gastranaerophilales bacterium
AAGAGTTACGAAAAGCAATTGAATGAGCATAAAAAAGAAAAGAAAAAAGTTCTAAAAGGTATAAGGGTACAATTTAGTGATGAAATAGAGGCTGCAAAGTCTGAAATAAAACAAATTTTGAAAGAAATGCGTGAAGAAAAGTCTGAAAAAATTGCCCGCAGATCACTTTCGCGTTTAACAAAGCTTGAACAGCAAAATAAGAGTAATGTTGCAACCCTTACAGATAAAGATAAATATACAGAAATTGATTGGGAAACTGTAAAAGAGGGTGATACTGTAATGATTAAAGATCTTAATCAAGGTGTAACACTACTTCAAATTCCTGATAAAAACGGATATGCTTTTGTTAAGATGGGGCTTATAAATACAAGAGTAAAAAAAGACAGACTTGCAGTATATGACAAAGGTTTAACTTCTAAAACAGTTTTGCCAACACAATATACGCAACATTTTGAGTTAAAAAAATATGAACTGTCATCAACTCTTGATTTAAGAGGGCATCGAGTAGAGGAAGCCTTGGACGAACTTGAAGGCTTTTTAGATGAAGCAAGCCTTGCAAACTTGACACCAGTATATATAATTCATGGACACGGAACAGGTGCACTAAAAAGTGCAGTAAGAGAGTTTTTAAATACCTCTCCTTATGTTGCAAAGTATAGACCCGGTGAAGGAGCAGAAGGCGGAGATGGTGTTAGTGTTGTTGAGCTTAGATAGATTGGAATGTTTTAGTTATGGAATTAATTGATACACACGCTCATATTGATATGTTGGAAGGTTATTCTGAATTTTATATTGCTCAGGCGGCAGAGAATAATGTTTCCAAAATTATAGTTCCGGCAATAGAAGCAGATGCCTACCCTGCAATTATTGAGCTATCCGAAAAATTTAAAAATGTATATTTTGAACTCGGTCTGTTTCCATCAGAAGCTGAAAAATGGAATGCAGATTACCCTGTAATGATAAAAGAATTGTCTAATCACCCCAAATGTGTTGGAATTGGTGAAATAGGCTTAGATTATTACTGGGATAAAACTTTTGTTGATAGGCAAAAAGAAGTTTTTATTGAACAAATTAAGTTGGCAAACGAGTTAAATCTCCCGATAACAATTCATGATAGAGAAGCTCATGAGGATGTTTTAAGTATTCTAGATGAGTACAATAAAACTTCACAAGTTGTATTCCATTGTTTTTCTGGTGATAAAACCTTTATGGAAAAAGTTATTTCCAGAGGATACTATATAGCAATAGGTGGAATTGTCACCTTCAAAAAGGCTGATCAACTAAAAGAAGTGGCTATTAATGTACCCCTTGATAGATTAATGCTTGAAACAGATTCGCCATATTTAGCACCAGTTCCGTATAGGGGAAAAGAAAATCAGCCAAGCTATGTAATTTATGTCGCTAAAGAGATTGCAAAACTAAAAAATATTAATGTTGAAGACGTTGCAGAAATGACTACAAAAAATGCTGAAAGAGTTTTTAAAATATGAAAAAAGAGCGTTTAGATAAATATTTAACAGATTTAGGATACTTTGAAACAAAAAGTAAAGCTTCTGCAGCAATACTTGCAGGGGATGTAAAAGTAAATGATGAAGTTATAACAAAAGCCGGATACCAAATTGATATAACAAAAGAGTATGAATTTGCTATAAAAACAATGCCTTATGTCTCACGAGGCGGTTTTAAATTGCAAAAAGCCCTTGATACATTCAATATATCCGTGGAAGGCAAAATAGCACTTGATGCAGGAGCTTCTACCGGAGGTTTTACAGATTGCCTGTTACAAAGAGGCGCTAAATTCGTTTATGCCGTTGATGTTGGCTATGGTCAAATTGATTGGAAGTTAAGAAATGATAATCGTGTTAAGGTTGTTGAAAAAACGAATTTAAAGATATGCTTACCTAATGATATATATGCAGAAGATGATGTGTACCCAGTATTGTGTGTTTCAGATTTGTCTTTTATATCATTAACAAAAGTATTACCAAATATTAAAACTCTTTTGTCACCCCAAAAACAAGAATATATTTGTTTAATAAAACCACAGTTTGAAGCTGGGAAAGAATTCGTAGAAAAAGGCGGGGTAGTAACTGATAAAAATATTCATGTATCAGTTATAAGCAAAATATGTGAATGTACGAAAGAGCTTGATTTTAATATATATGGTCTAACTTATTCTTCTATAAAGGGACCAGCAGGTAATATAGAATATTTAATTTGGTTCGGTAATGAATATCTTGAAAATCCATATAATATAAAAGAAATAGTTGAAAAAGCACACGAAAGTTTGAAATAAACATTAGCCAAGTTGGATTGCCACTGCGGGTATGAACAAAATTTAAGAAATCCTATAAACTCCAAATATAAAGGAGGGAATAATGAAAAAAACATTATCAGTACTAGGAATTTTATCAGTATTGGCATTTAGTGTGCAAGCATCACATGCGTTTGATTGGAAATATCTAAATCCAGCAAATTGGGGAACCTGTCCAAAATGCCAAACCCCAAAAAGTGATTGCAAATGTAAAAAGGAATGCGATCCTTGCAAAAAGCAAGAATGTAAGCCATCCTGTCAAGAAGCAATGCCATGCCCGGCTGCACCACCTGCACCTTGTGATGCGTGTGATTCACTACAAAACCAAATGGAGCATCAAAATAGCATTAAGTAATTTAATTGCGTTATTTACCGAAAAGGCCGTTTTATTATCCTTTAATAAGACGGCTTTTTGGATAATTTGATTAATTTTTATTAAAACACTTGATTTAAGCCTTGAATAGATATATAATTGTAATATAATTATTTTATCCACTTATTGAGGAGTATTATTTATTAGTTTATTAGTATTTATTTTTAACCTGAGTAATTAAGAGGCTTTAAATTTATGTATATCAACAAATGCATTAAGTGTGGTGCTGAATTCGAAACGAAGAACCCCAAACGAGTAATCTGTCCGAAGTGTTTATATGCGGATAAATCATCAACAACAGAAAATAGTCCGGAAGGTAATAGCGAATCAAAACCTTTACAAAGCTATAGTTCATATTCTGCCGGTGAAGAACGCTCATATGAACGTCCAAGATATAACAATTACAATCAAGGCGGGTATCAACAAAAACAAAGACAAGATTTTAGGCGTGATAATAATTATCAGCAAAGAAGAAGTTATGGTGATAGTAATTATCGCAGGGATAATTATCAAGCGCACGACAATGTACAAGGCGGATTTAGAAAGCCTTATGGAAACAATAGGCCAAATAATAGATTTCAAAACAATCGTTTTCAAAATAACAGAAAGCAGTTTAATAAACCTAAAAAACAACAAAAGCCTTTATTACTATCAAAGGAGCAATTAGAAAATATTGAAGCATTATATAAGACAATGTTACCGTTGCCAAACCCTGATGCTCATGAATTAATTGGTAACAAACTAGGTATTGAACCGCAAAAAGTATTTTTTGGTATTAATCTTATAAGACAAAAAATGATGCTGCCAAAACTTGCGTTTCCAAAAAGGAAATTAGCAATAACTCCAGACCAGATGACAGCAATAAAAAGTTTGTACGAGCCTTTATTGCCGCTTCCTCCAATAGGTTGCCACAAGATAATAGCTGCACAATTAAAGATGGATGAGTGGCGTGTGCACGTTGGTATAAAACTTGTTCGTGCACAGTTAGGTTTAGAGCGTTGGAATGAAGATAGAGCGGATAAGCCTGCTGACTGTATGGTTCCAAAACACCCAAGACCTGATAAGGTAAAAGGTGAAGCAAAGGAAGATGCTCAACCTAAAGAAGCTGAAGCGGTAGAAGCTAATGATGTAGTACAAGTTGCTGTTGAAGCGGAGCCAGTTAAAATCGCTGAAGCCGAACCGGTTCATGAAGTTTTAGAGGAAGTGCCCGCAAAACCTAA